>DSBD01000036.1 GCA_011049365.1 Candidatus Vogelbacteria bacterium | reverse complement strand
TTATTTTCATATTTTCATTTTTCTGCTTTATTTAATATAGCCTGATCGGCATAAACTGATTTATTTTCAGAAATGTTTTTAAATCCGGCTTGAGTGAGATAATTTTTTTGATCATTTGGTTCCATAAATCTATAATCACCACCCTTGTTTTCTCTTTTTATTTTAATATTGTAATAAAACATTTTTATTGTTGGAATCATTAATTTTAATCCCTTTATAAAGGTTAAAAAAAATCCTCTTTCTTTGATTTCTTTTTTAACATGATCAAGATAGATAGCTAATGGTTTAAATCCTATCTTAGGGTTGGAGATAACAATTATCCCCCCGGGTTTTATGATTCTATAAAGTTCGTCAAAAACAAATTTTCTTTTTTCTTCCGGAATTGTATAAATAACATTACTTGAATATATTTTATCAAAAAAACCACCTTCAAAAGGCAGTTTTTCAGTAATATCTCCAAGTATTATTTCTGAATCAGGCATTTTTTCTTTATGTATTTTTACTCCTTCTGGAGAAGAATCTATACCTATTACTTCAGCTCCTTTTTTCTTTGCTTTTAATGCTATGTTTCCAGTTCCGGAACCTAAATCAAGAATTTTATCTCCCCTTTCTATATCTAACTCATCTATTATTTTATCACCCAATTCTTGATAGGTTGATAATTCATTTAGAATATCATAGACAGCGAAATATTTTTCCCAAAATTTTCTATCTAACATACAACACCATTATCCCTCAAAATGAAAATAATTTCAATGGGTTTGATGTAAAAATGTTACTTTTTGACTAATAAGTTGCGGTGATTAGATTTTAGGATCCATTTGTTATAATATGATATTTATGGCTTTATCAGATACACAGAATTTTATAAACAATAAAGAATTAGTAGATAAACTAATTAGCTTTGTGAATTTTGATGGAATTTCTACTGTCATAGAAATTGGTCCGGGAAGAGGGATTATTGCAGATTCTCTAATAGGAAAGATCAGAGATTTTATCGCTGTTGAATATGATAAAAAATTATTTTTAGAGTTGGAAAAAAGATATAAGAATCAAAACATAAAATTAGTAAATGAAGATTTTTTAAAATTTATTTTACCAGACAGTCCCTTTATTGTTGTAGCCAATATACCGTTTAATATTACAGCTGATATTATTAAAAAACTTATTAATTCTAAAATGAAATCGGCATATCTAATTATGCAAAAAGAAGCCGGTGTTAAATATTTAGGTGCTCCATCAGCTCAATCTCCACTTCTTTCTCATTTTATTAAAATAAAATTTGAGATTAGAAAGCTCTTAGATATAGATAGGAAAAATTACACTCCTAATCCCATCTCAAGAACTTCTATTTTTAGAGTAACATAAGGATGGAAAATTATAATTTTTTTTGTTTTTCTTAGTTTTTTCTTTTTACTATGTAAAATTGACTTTTAAGTGAATCTCTATAGAATTAATAATAGTTGATCTACAGGAATATCGTAATATTTTTTGTTGAAATCTTAGGACTTTGTAAAAAGAAAGGGTAATGAAATGACCAAGTCAGTTTTTATCTTAACTCACCGAAGAGGATTTGAAGTTGATCCGGTTATGGATGAGTTGTGCCGACGCAATATTGATGTTTTTCGCTTTAACACTGATGCCGGTGAAGAGGTATCGCTAACTTCTTTTATTTCCAAAGAAAACATTGAGTTTTCATGTGATGGGAGAAGAATATCAAGTTCTGACATTAATATTGCTTGGTGTCAGCAGTTGCCACCTTATCTGGGTCAAGCAAGTACTGAAAGTGGTTGTTTGCAACGTGAAAGTTTACTGGCATTGCAAATACCCGTTTTTGATTTTCTCTCTGCTGATTGGTTTAATAGACCAAGCTCTGTCCTTTATGCTTCAAATAAGGTTAATCAATTGGCAACAGCGCAATCAATTGGTCTGGCAATACCAAAGACTTTGGTATCTAATGACCCTTCTGCTATTCGTAGTTTTGCAAGCGGAGAAGTCATTATAGCAAAAAACCTGGCGACACCATGGATAACTTATCCAAACAGAAGAACACGAGCGGCTTACACAAAAATTGTTGATCCAAAGTGGCTTTTGGACGACAAGGCTCTCTCTTTTGCTCCGATAATCTATCAAGAATATTGCGAGCGAAGAAGAGATATTCGTGTCACTGTGATTGATGGCAAAATGTTTTCTGTATCATGCACCCCGGAAAAACATCAACAGGAAGATATTCGTAAAGATGGTGGTACCGGAGAGTCTTATGAAATATGTGAGTTTGATAAAGAATTATTCGATAAACTTGTCAAACTTATGCATATATTCAGATTAGATTATTGTGCAGCCGATTTTATGGAAGACAAAAAGGGAAACCTGTTTTTTTTGGAAGTTAATACTTGTGGCGCTTGGTGGTGGGTCGATCGTCTCTATGATGGTGCTATTTGCCTTACTTTGGCAGATGCACTTCAATCTCGTCTTGGCGGCTTGGCTTAAAACCAGCCGCCTTTCTTTTTTTAATATCAAAATAAAATAATTGAGATGATAAAACAAATTTATAAAAATAATTCAATGTCAACTTTGAAACTACAATCTTTATTCAAAGTATTAAGTGTGCAATATTTATTCACAGCTTCCAATGCTTCCCACAGGGCAATCGTAATATCTAATCGTTCCGGTAATTACCAACTCCATGCGGTTGATTTTGAAAGTGGTTTTCATCGACAAGTTACAAATAAAAAAGGCGGAGCTCTTTTTGGCTCTATTTCTCCTGATGGACAATATATTTATTGGCTAAAAGATGAAGCTGGAGGAGAATATGGGAATTTTGTAAAAGTCCCTTTTGCTGGAGGTAAACCTATTAATATTACACCGAAACTTAAACCATATTTTTCATATTCAATAGCTTCAGATGATAAAGGAGAATTACTTTGTTTTACCGCTACTGCCGGGAATAACAACAAGGTTTTTGCTGTTCAAGTAGAAAATAATGTCTATAAAACTAATGAAATTTATAGTTCCGATTCTTATCTCAGTGAAGCTATTTGTTCTTCTAATGGTAAATATGTTTGTGTGGCAGAGACAAATAATCAAACAGGAAAAAATTCTTTGGTATTATTATCACTAAAAAATAAATCCTCTTTAATTTATTCTAAATTATTTGATGGTGGAATTCCGTTGTCTTTTCTGAAGAAATCAGAAGAACCAATAATTTTGGCTTTGACAAAAACAAACAATTGGCTTCGACCGGTTTTATATAATTTTACCAAAGACCGTGTTTCCAAAATAGATTACCAAGATTTTTGTGGTGATGTTTGGGTATTGGGTTGGAATAAAGAACAAGAAGAAATTATTTTATGCGATATATATAAGGCTCAACAAAAATTATATAAATATAATATAAAAACAAAAGAAATTAAAAGAATCGGACCTTTGACCGGTAGTTTTAATTTCCATTTTAATTCTGTCGCTTATTTAAAAAATAAATCGTTAATTGTCAGATGGAGTGATTTTAATACATCACCACGTTTAATTCAAATTACCTCACCAACCCATAAGAAATGGAAGGAAGTAAATGAATGGTCTGGCGATATTAAATCACAATATAAAATAAAAAATGTTTCAATTCGCTCATCCGATGGAGAAGATGTACAGATGTGGGTTGTCTTTCCAAAGAATAAAAACAGAAAATTATCATTCGTTATAGATATTCATGGTGGCCCACATGGTGTAAATAATGATGAATTTTCGCCGGAAGCTCAAGCTTGGCTGGCTAATGGCTTTGGATATTGTGCTGTAAATTATCGAGGTTCTATTAGTTTTGGTAAAAAATTTGAGAAAAAAATCTATGGAGATCCGGGATATTGGGAAGTTGAGGATGTGGTCGCGGCTAGGAATTGGTTGGTAGATAATAATTATGCTAGTTCTAAAAATATCGTTTTATACGGTTGGTCTTGGGGTGGCTATATAACATTACTGGCACTTGGAAAATATCCGGATTTGTGGAATTGTGGTATTGCCGGATCGGCTATTGCAGATTGTTTGATGCAGTATGAAGACGAACCGGCATATTTCAAAGCTCAAGACATAGAAAGGTTTAATGGAACACCAAACACGACTCGAGCACAATATATGCGGAGTTCGCCTATTACATATATTAATAACATACAAGCGCCTATTTTTCTTTTACATGGAGAAAACGATGTGCGTTGTCCTCCACGACAAATAAGACATTTTATAGATAAATTAAAAAAAATGAATAAAACGGTCTCGATCAAATGGTTTTCGTCAGGACATACAGGAGAATTTACCAACACTTCATTACGTTTAAAATTAATAGATAAAATTTTACATTTTGCTAAGAAAAATAGAAAAGAAGGCCCTCTAAGAAACTAGAAATCTCAGAGGGCACAGATGATTAGCTGATCTGGTCAATGTTCTTGGTTGTGCTTGACCGGACTCATGAGTATGGCATCTCGATGCGACCATGTTTGAGTTTTTGGGTCATAATGACCAAGTTCGGATTCTGGCGTCTCGGGAACCGGCTCGAAAAGTCGTCCGAGTAATGATCTATCCATTTTACTCACCTCCTTTCAAAGGTTATATTCCTAAGCCAGTCTCAGGAATTTCTAATTTTAGGATAACACAAGCATGGAAAATTACAATTCTTCGCATTTAATCATTTAGGATAACACCGAAAAAACCATGAAAACGAAGCGAGTTGAAAGGGGTTTTAATATCTAGCAGAGTTTGTTTTTAATTTGACCAAGGTTATGACAACATGGTTATGACAACATAATCTATATATTCTTGATCCATCTCTTTTCCTTGATCTAGATATCGTTCAGTGACTTTACTTATCTCATAAGCTGTTTGAAGAATTTGGCGACCTATTTCATTATTCCAATGATTTTGATTAAAATCATTTATTAGTTTTAATTTTCTATCTAAATAACTAAAATTTCTACCGGCAATAGAAGTAATAATACTCTCACTTATTAAATGTCGCCAAGATGGATTCTGCTGTTGAATTTTTTTTGGTTCTATTAATTTTGAAATTGAATGTGATAATAATTCATTTTTGGGGGAATTGTATTCAATCAAATGAGAAAGTTCATGGTTCAATATACTAATCACTTTATCAAACTCACTTTTTCTAACTGAAGAAAGATTAAGAAGTATTAAGTTTGGAAATTCTCTTTTAACATGGCCACTTGGAAAATTTTTTTGATGGTTTACACATAATTGAATAACTATACTTTGATCAAGAAAATTGTTAAAAAATTTTTCTACTTTAGTTAAACCCTTATTCGTGGATAAAAAATCATGATTCTCTAAACGAATTTGCCAATCTCTAAGTAGTGGCAAATGTTCGGACCATAAAATCTCAAATTTTTGTAGCATGGTTGATTTTACCCGTTGCCAATATCTTTTTTCACGAGAGCTAGTTATGGGTATTCTGGCATAACGTCCCCAAAGCCAAAGATAACCTCGTTTTCTATAATTAGAAAAAATTTTATAGATTTCTGGTGGTTTTAAAAAATTGGCAAATTTTTTTAAAATAAGTTTTTCTTTATTATCAAATTCGCCAGTCAATTCTTGGTAAAATTGGTATTCTTTAGAATTAAAATACCAATTCCAATTAGTAATACTTTGCAACCAATAGACAAAATTTACTTCCTTATCAACTTGAAATCTAAATCCACATTTCATAATCTCAATTCAATCAAACTATATCATATAAAGCCCTTAATCACATATCTGCTATGATTAGGGGGCTGTTGTGTGAGCTCATACGGCTGGCAAAATTAGCTGGCGTCCACGCCGGTATTGTCACCACCAGGCTCATTGCCTTGTTCATCCGCCGCTGTTGTGTCTGGAACACCAACACCACCTAAAACATCAGATATCCAACCCATGATTTTTCACCTCCTTTCAAAGATTATTTACTCCCAAACCCATCTCAAGAACTTCTGTTTTTAGAATAACATAAAAATGGAAAGTTACAATTCTTTCTTTTCTTTGTTTAGACTGAAGATAATTTCCAGTATTTTTTCAGCGACGAAAGTGTATTTATCTTCATTTTGATTAATATTTATATTATTTAAAATGTCTTCTATTTTAATTGGTTGCCCGAAATAAATAGAAATTTTATGCTGTCTGGTAAAAAATCGCCAAAGATTTATTCCTCTTTGACCTTCAATTAATATTGGTAAAATGGGTGCTTGGGTTATCTCAGCCAGGTGAGAAATTCCAGGTTTAGCTTTTATTTTTTCTCCCGTCCAATTACGCCTTCCTTCGGGAAAGATTATAACAGCTCTTTTATTATTTAAGAGCTCAATGTGATGAACAAAAGTTTTATTATAATCCCCTGTTTTACGATAGGCCGGCCAGCCACCAGCTATTTTAAAAAACCAACCACCGAAAAAAATACGTCCCCAAAAAGTGTGATAATTTTCTTTAGTTAAAGATACGGCATAAGTAGCTTTATGAAATCCCCACCAGGGCAGAGCTGAACGAATAATCACTGGGTCTAAACCGGTAGTATGATTAGAAGCTAAAATTATACCGGATTTTATATCTTTTAGATTCTCTACTCCCGATATTTTCAGATAGCAGAAATAATTTAGTAGCAAGCGACATATCGGCCAGATAATCATTTGGTAAATCGGTGGAAAATATTTTAATATTTTCATATATTTACATTCCCTCTTCCCGCAATTCTTCTATCTTTTTCTTAGCCTTTCGGGAAAGCTTTTGAGGTATATTTATTATCACCTTTACTAATAGATCGCCTCGGCGATTAGCCCCATAAGGAACTCCCTTACCTTTTACTTTTAATATTTCACCAAAATTTATTCCAGCCGGAATCTTTATTTTTAATTTACCATCCAAAGTTTTTATCTCGTATTCACTACCCAAAATAGCATCAGTCAATTTAACATTTAAATCCATTAATAAATCATTAGCAACTCGTTTGAAGGTTGAATCTTTCTCAACATGAATTTTTATATATAAATCACCACTAACTCCTCCCGGAGTTGCTTCTCCTTTACCCGACATTCTAATCATTTCACCATCTTCTATTCCCGAAGGAATGAAAATTTTAATCTCTTCACTCTTTTTCAAAACTCCTAATCCATTACAATTAGAACATTTCTCTTCCGGTATTTCTCCGCGGCCAGCACAATTTGTACATTCACGCCAAGTTGATATAGTGCCAAAAAATGACCGGCGATTTTCTCTTAAACGTCCCTGACCATCGCAGCTGAAGCACTTTTTTAAAGAAGTTCCTTTTTTAGCCCCACTACCACCACAATCAGGACAAAAAACCACTTTATTTATCAGTAATTTTCTTTCTACACCAAAAATAGCTTCAGCAAAAGATACTTGGATATCAACTGATATGTCACGACCTCTTTTTTTCTTAATATTAAAAGTTTGACCACCAAAAAAATCACTAAAAATATCTCCTAAATCAAATTCAAATTGGTCACCAAAATCAAAATTAGAAAAACCGCCGAAACCACTACCTTGTTGTCCTTGTCCGCCAGAAAAAACATTGCCATACATATCATATTCACGCCTTTTCTGATCATTAGAAAGAATTTGATAAGCTTCATTTATTTCTTTGAATTTCTGCTCATCTCCCCCAGCTTTGTCCGGATGATATTTGTGAGCCAATTTACGGAAAGCTTTTTTAATATCATCCTTTGAAGCTTTCTTATCTATTCCTAGAATTTGATAATAGTCTTTGGACATAATTATTGTTCATTTTTATTATTTTCCTCTCCTTCTTTTTTATCATCTTCTTCTTTATATTCAGCTTCACGAACATTTTCTCCTCCTTCCTTATTCTCAGTTTTCTTTTCAGTCGCAGCTTTATTTAAAGCTTCACCAATTTTAGTCATTGAAGTAGATAATTCTTGGGAGACTTTCTTTATATTTTCTAAATCAGTTCCTTCTAAAGCTTTTTTAGTTTCGGATATTTTATCTTGAATCTCTTTTTTGATTTCTGTATCTAATTTATCACCGGCATCGGTTATACCTTTTTCGGCGGTATAAATCATTTGCTCGGCGACATTTTTAGCGTCAATTAACTCTCTTCTCTTTTTATCTTCTTCAGCATGAACTTCAGCTTCTTGCTTCATTTTTTCAATATCTTCCTTAGAAAGACTTGACTGAGCTTCTATTCTGATTGATTGCTCTTTACCAGTACTTTTTTCCTTGGCCTTAACATTTAAGATACCATTGGCATCTATATCAAAAGTAACTTCTATTTGCGGTAATCCTCGTGGTGATGGCGGGATACCGTCTAAAATAAAGCGACCGAGAGATTTATTATCGGCAGCCATTTCTCTTTCTCCCTGAACAATATGTATTTCTACTGATGGTTGATTATCAGTGGCAGTAGAAAATATTTGGCTCTTAGTGGCTGGGATGGTGGTGTTCTTTTCCATTAATTTAGTAGCCACTCCCCCTAAAGTTTCTATTCCTAATGATAATGGAATGACGTCCAGAAGTAAAACATCTTTAACATCACCTTGGAAAATACCGGCTTGAGTAGCCGCCCCTAAAGCAACGACTTCATCCGGATTAATTGTTCTATTTGGTTCTTTATTAAAAAGTCTTTTAACCGCTTCTTGGATTCCCGGCATTCTGGTTTGTCCGCCAACTAAAATTATTTCATCAATATCTTCTATTTTGTAACCAGAAGCATCTACGGCTCTTTTAGTTATATCTATTGATCTTTTTATATACTCGTCAGCCAATTCTTCCAATTTAGCTCTAGTCATCCTGATTAATAAATGGCGGGGGCCGGAAGAATCAGAAGTGATAAAGGGAATATTAACTTCTGTTTCGGTGACAGTAGAAAGCTCATGCTTGGCTTTTTCAGCCGATTCTTTGAGTCTTTGGATAGCTAGTTGATCCTTACCAATATCCAAACCGGATTCTTTTTTGAATTCTTCCACTAACCATTTAATTATTTTTTGATCTATATCTTCTCCCCCCATATGAGAATCACCGTCGGTTGATTTAACTTCAATACTTTTTTCTTCTTCATCTCCACCTACTTCCAAAACCGAAACATCAAAAGTTCCTCCACCAAAGTCATAAACCACTATTTGTTCATTTTTTTTCTTATTCAGACCATAAGCTAAAGCGGCAGCAGTCGGTTCATTAATTATTCTTTTGACATTGAAGCCAGCTATTTCTCCAGCATCTTTAGTGGCCTTTCTTTGAGAATCGTCGAAATAGGCCGGGACGGTTATAACAGCTTCAGTTATTTTTTCACCAATGTGAGCTTCGGCGTCATGTTTCATCTTCTGCAAAATCATAGCCGATACTTCTTCCGGACGATAAAATTTTTCACCCATCTTAACTTTAACTCCACCATCTTCTGATTTCTCTATTTCATAAGGAGAAATACCCTTATCTTTTTGGACATTTTTATCTTCAAATTTATGCCCCATCAATCTCTTGATACCGTAAATAGTATTATTAGGATTAGTAATAGCTTGTCTTTTAGCCAGTAAGCCAACCAACCTTTCATTCCCCTTAGATATAGCCACTACTGATGGTGTGGTTCTATTACCTTCACTGTTTTCAATTATTTTAGCTTGGCCACCCTCAACAATAGCCATAGCTGAATTAGTTGTTCCTAAATCTATACCTAATA
>DSBD01000027.1 GCA_011049365.1 Candidatus Vogelbacteria bacterium | reverse complement strand
GACTACAGCGCTAGCAATAGCGCCTCTAGTTGCAGGACCCCAGTAACCTCGGTAAGCTCCATAAGCGACACCTAGATCATCTTGAAGTCGTCCAACAGCGGCTTGAGTCAAAGCACCATAGTAAGCACTCTCCATTCCAGGGGAACCAGCACCAGTAGTAGCTACGGTATAACCGTTAGCATTCAACCATTGTTGTAAGGCGCGAACATTCTCACCGGTTGAACCAGGAGCTAAGTTAGCGGTTACAGTAACCGGAGTAAATTGACTGGTTGCAGAGGTAGGAGCTAAAGCGGCCTCTATGGTATCAATAACACTCTGCTCTACACCAGCTCCTACCAAGATAGCGACTATCTGGTCGGTGGTCAAAGTCAAAGCATTAACCGGAGCGGCAACTGCCAAACTGGCAACCAAAGCCAACCCGGCAAAAGCGATTAAAACTTTTTTCATATAATAATTATATTAATAATTAACTTCTAATTTGCTTTCTTCTTTTTGACGTTGTTAACCGCCAAGCGAAAGAAAGCGCGAATAAGAATAACTTCGACTAAAGCTTCTTATTCATTTTTTTAATTTTACCAATCCTCTTTCTCCAATTCTTTAACTTATAAATTTGAATTGAAAAAAGAGACTAATAAACAAATTGATTTCTTTGTCTGTCTATCAAATTGTCAATGAACTGAAATCGCAGACAATTATCATTACAGTCCTACGAGGTATTATACATCAATTAAGTTTAAAAGTTAAATAGAATGTAAATGATTGTTTGTGGATAACTTATGAGAAAATAGTTGAGCCATTTTCTTGGTTCAAATTCACAAACTTATCTTCAAATTAACTTCAAACTCAATACTTTAATTATAGGGAAAAGAGTATCTAAAGTCAAACAGATTTATACACTTAAATAGGCATAGCGACTCCAACGACGCTCACCTTTTTTCTTTAAGACATTATTACTAACCAATTCATTTAATTCTCTTTGAATAGTCTTGGAACTACATTCTGGGAAATTATCGGCAATGTCTTTTATAGCCACCCAGCCATGTCCTTTAATAGAGTCTATGATAGCTTGCCGTCTAGAATTTTTAGCCGAAGGAGTAGCGGTATAAACACGGGTGGATTTTTCTTTTTTGATGACTGGTTTTTTGTCCTTTATGGTACTCTTGGTTTCTTGAGTAGTAATTGTCTTTTTGATTTGCTTATCAGACTTATTATCATCAGGTTTGATTGAAAAAGATTGAGAGTTGGTTGGTAGGGATTTTTCTCTAACCGGTTCGGGAGTATTTAAAAGAGAAGAAAATATCTCTGGTCGTCCAATGGCTTCCAATCTTTGATAGAGTTGCTGGTATTCTTTACTAATAACTGCAATGTTAACAGATGAGATTAAACCCGTATTAGAAGAGAGAGAAAGATTTTTTAACAAGCGATTTATTTGTTCTAAAATTCCTTCTAAGCGAAAGTATTCGTAAAAGACATTTTGGTTGTTACTAATTGAAGTTTGATTGGTGGATATATCGGACAAAATATCAATAGCAATTTCTCGCAAACGCCACTTGAGTGGCTCTTGGTCAGGGAGATGTTCGGTCAAAAGATAGACAGCTGAAGACAGCTTATCTATCTTCTTTGATAAATAAGTTAATTCTTTTTGCCTATCGGACAAGTTATATAGGACAGATAGGTTTTGATTATTGTCTTTTTCTCGATTCATGATGTCTTTTATATCTTTAATGTCTTTTAAAACGCTCTTTACAAACTATTGAACATTTTGTCCTATTATATATCAGACAAAGGAAAATGTCCAATAAATTTAAAAAATATGTTGAAATGTAAGGAATTTTCGCATTTTGACTTTTCTTTTGTTATAATTAGAAAGTAATAAATTTAATTTTTTAAAATTCAATGGGTAGAAGAAAAAATAATAAAGATGAGGAGAAGTGGCAGACATTAAAAGACGGTACTAAGCAGGCGGTAGTGGCTATTTGTTGCTGGGTAATCGGCGCCGGTTTTTTGTTTGCTTGGTTTGATTTGGCCGGACCGGTTGGAGAAAAGATAAAAGAAGTTTTTTCTGATTTGATTGGCATAGGTTTTGTGGTAGCTGGATTGATTTTCTTTTTGTTTGGTTTTTCTCTCTTAAGAGGACGGAAATTGACTTTAGTCTGGCCTAAGGTCATCTCTAGCTTAGTTCTCTTTGTATCCGTTCTAGGAATCTTCAGCTTATTCTCCCCTTCTTCCGGTGGGGCAGTTGGTAGCTTACCTTCTGGTTTATTAAGAAATATGTTTGACTTTTATCTATCATTCATTATTCTAAATGCTCTTTCACTCATCTCTTTAATCATTGTTATTGACGCTGATCTACATTCCTTAAAGAATCTTTTGGGCAAAGAAATAAATTTGTTTAAGAAAAAAGAATTACCAGAAGAGGAAGAATATTATGAAGAGGAGGAAGAAGAAAAAGAGCCTGAGATCATTGAACCTGAGATACCAGAAGAAACTAAAAAAACAAAAAATAAAGATAGTGATGATGAAGATGACGAAGGTTTTACTTTCGGCAATTTGGCTAATAAGTTGTCTGGTTTTAGAAAAGGTCGGGGTGATTTTACTCCTCCTCCTTTATCTCTATTAGCTAAAGATTCCGGCAAGCCATCAGCTGGTGATATTCGCGCCAATGCTAATATTATAAAAAGAACTTTAGCTAATTTTGGTATTCAGGTAGAGATGGATGAAATTTCCATCGGACCATCAATTACTCGTTATGCCTTGAAGCCGGCCGAAGGCGTAAAATTATCTAAAATACTCGGCTTACAAAATGACTTATCTTTAGCTTTAGCAGCTCATCCTTTAAGAATTGAAGCGCCCATCCCCGGCCGTTCTTTGGTCGGAATTGAAATACCTAATAAGACTAAAACAACTCTCGGCCTAGCTAATCTTTTAGGTGAAAAAGAATTTGTTTCTTCTGATAAATCACTATTGGTAGCTTTAGGACGAGGAGTTTCCGGAAAAGCTAATTTTGCTGATTTAGTTAAAGCCCCTCATTTATTAATCGCTGGCGCTACTGGAGCGGGAAAATCCGTTACCATTCATACTCTAATCACTTCCCTCCTCTACCGTAATCCACCAGAAAAATTGAGATTGATTATGGTTGACCCGAAAAGAGTTGAACTAACACTTTATAACAAAATACCTCATCTCTTAACTCCGGTTATCACCGAACCCAAGAAAGCTATCGCAGCTTTGCGTTGGGCAGCTAAAGAAATGGATAGACGTTATGATATCTTAGAAGGCCAGGCGGTCCGTGATATTCAGTCTTATCATAAAAATATTTTAGAACCAGCTTTAGCTAAAAATTCTTCCGGAGATGAAGAAATTGAAAGGATGCCCTATATCGTCATAATTATTGATGAATTGGCTGATATTATGTCCAGTTATCCAAGAGAACTAGAAGCGGCTGTTGTTCGCCTGGCTCAAATGTCCCGAGCAGTTGGTATCCACCTTGTTATATCCACCCAAAGACCGTCTATTGAAGTTATCACCGGTTTGATAAAAGCTAATATCCCCTCTCGTATTGCTTTGCAGGTTGCTTCACAAATAGATTCAAGAACAATTATTGATATGCCGGGAGCAGAAAAACTTCTCGGTGCCGGTGATATGCTCTTTTTGTCCGGTGAAATGCGTAAGCCAATCAGAATCCAGTCCGGCTTTATTTCCGAAGATGAAGTGAAGAAGTTAGTTAAATATCTTAAAACTAACTACAAAGAAAGTGATTTTTCTAGTGAAGAAATTGACTTGGCCGAAAGTGAAGAAGGTGGTGAAGGTGGAATTTTCAAAACTTCATTAGATGCCGGTGATGACGACGAGTTATATGAAGAAGCTCGAGAAGCTGTTATTATGGCCCGAAAGGCCTCAGCTTCCTATTTACAGAGAAAATTGAAAGTTGGTTATGCTCGAGCGGCCAGATTATTGGATATTTTGGAAGAACGAGGGGTTATTGGACCGGGTGATGGCGCTAAACCTCGTGAAGTCTTTGAACATCCACCAAGTGAAACTTAAAAATATGACTTATCGACCTTTTAGATTGATAAATTTAAAAATAATAGGTTTTTGTTTAATTTTAATAATTTTTGCTATTTTTGGTTATAGCCGGATATATAATTTTAGTCTGGGACCAAGAATATATATTGATTATCCTAAAGATAAAGAAATTGTGGATGATTCCCTGATTGAGATTACGGGACGAGTGGAAAGAATAGCTAGAATGAGCTTAAATAATCGTAAAATCTATGCCAATCAGGATAATGAATTTTCAGAACTTTTGCTCTTAAAGCCCGGATATAATATACTGAGAATGAGAGCCATTGATGCTTTTGGGCGAAAAATTGAAGAAAGATTAGTAATATTTTATAAAGAAGATTCTCAAAAATTACAACCTAGACCGACAATTAAGGATTTAGAAGAAGTAAAGGGAGGGTTGGATATTGAGGAAAATACCAAAAAAATTGAAAATGATGATGAGAATTAAGAAAAATTAGTAGATTAAGTAAATAATCATGGTAGTTAAAAAAAAGGAAAAAGAAAAAGACCAAAGTATTGAAGAAGCTATTAAGGATATCAAAAGCCGTTTTGGTGACGAAACTATTATGAAATTGGGCGACCGGCCAAAAGTGTCGGTGGAAGCCATTAAGACCGGCTCTATTGGTTTGGATGTAGCTTTAGGAATAGGTGGGGTCCCTAGGGGAAGAATTATTGAGATTTTCGGTCCTGAATCTTCCGGTAAAACAACTTTAGCTCTTCATATAGTGGCTGAAGCTCAAAAAAAAGGCGGAGTTTGCGCTTTTATAGATGCCGAACATGCTCTGGACCCGGAATATTCCAAAAGATTAGGGGTAAAAATAAATGATTTATTGATATCTCAACCGGACTATGGCGAACAAGCTTTGGAGATAGCTGATTCTTTAATCCGTTCAGGCAAAATTGATATTATAGTTATTGATTCAGTAGCAGCTTTAACTCCTAAAGATGAAATAGAAGGTGATATTGGAGCTCATCATGTTGGTAAGCAAGCTCGTTTAATGTCACAAGCTTTAAGAAAAATTACCGCTAATGTCGCTCGCTCTAAAACAATAGTCATTTTTATCAATCAAATCAGAATGAAGATTGGGGTAATGTTCGGCTGTTTTTCTTATGATTCCTCCGTATTATTAAGTAATGGAAAACGAGAACGTATTGGTAAAATAGTGAACAACAGATTGCCTGTAAAGGTTCTTTCATATAATTTTGACAAAAAAATAGTGGAAGAAAAAGAAGTAATTGATTGGCATAAAAACGGAAAAACAGAAGAATTTCTACAATTTTTTATCCAAAACCACACCGGAAATGGCAGGAGAGGGTTTTCTTGTACGCCCGACCACAAAATATACACAGCGAATGGTTGGAAAAAAGCGAAGGAACTAAAAGTAGCCGATGAAATATTGGTGAGAATAAAAAATACTAATCTTTCTCCGGAACAAGAAGAAATAATTGTCGGTTCCCTTTTGGGAGATGGCAATCTAAAGAAAGGAGCAGGACAGACAGCCTATTTTAGAGAAGAGTATGGTCCCAAACAAACAAATTATGTAAAATGGTTATCTGAAGAATTGGGAAATGTTGTCAGTAATGTATCTTTAGCTAATAACAGAGGCAATGCTATAGTAGAAACAAAACATTTATTACAATTGGGAGATATACACAAACAATTTTATCCCGCCAAGAAAAAAATTGTTCCGGAATATATCGTCAGCAATATAACCCCGAGAATGCTGGCCTTATGGTATTGTGGAGACGGCAGTCTTCAGACTGGAATGAGTAGATGGAAAGAGAAAACATATCTTCGTAGGCCGAGGGCGGTATTATATGTAAATGGATTTGAGGATGATAAAAGCAGATCAAGAATTGATAGAATTTTTAAAAAATTCAATATCTATCCTACTTGGCGAAAATGTGGCGAATATAAAGCCCTTAGTTTCTCTGTTCAGGAAAGTGAAAAATTATTTGAACTTATTGCTCCGTTCGTTCCAAAAAATATGGAATATAAACTACCGGAAAAATATAGGGATAGATATGAACAAAGAAGAACGCTTGAATCTTCACAAAGTGAAGTATTGCGACCAATGAAAATAAAAGATATTAAAAAAAGAGTTCCATATATTAATGGTCAACGGATAAGTAAAAATAGATTTGATATAACGGTAGCTGATAATCATAATTATTTTGTTGATGGTTGTCTGGTTAGTAATTCGCCCGAGACTACCCCGGGCGGTAAAGCTCTTAAATTCTATTCTTCGGTTCGTCTTGATGTCCGCCGAATCGCTCAAATTAAAAAGGGTGAAGAAGTAATAGGTGGACGAGTTAAGGTTAAGGTGGTTAAGAATAAAGTGGCTGCGCCTTTTAAAGTAGCTGAATTTGACCTACTTTATAACGAAGGCATCTCCCCGGAGGGAGAGATATTATCTTTAGGCGAAAAATATAAACTAATCAGCAAAAGCGCTGGCTCTTATACCTATCATGATGAAAAAGAAGATGTTAAATTGGGCCGAGGTTATGATGCTGCTCGAACTTTTTTGAAAGAAAATAAGGATATAAGAAACAAAATAGTCAAAAAAATAATGAAAACGATTGAAGAAGTCTAGACAAAAAACAAATCGCGATGATACTTAAAAGCCGTTTTAAAAACGGCTTTTAAGTTGACAAATTTGAAAAAAATGCTAGTAATACAATTAGTTAGCTATTTTGTCAATCAAACATTGTTACTCCCCCACCAAACAAAGAAAGGAGGTGGCCAAAATGAAAACTAAAATCCAAACAAAACCGATTCCGAAGATTATGAAGCCGGCTTATTTCTTGATTCAAAACCTTTGGGAAAGGAATCTGGAAAGATGCTGGGGTTTGTCGGCTTTCAAATGGAACTATGTCGGCGACACTCCGGAAGCCGACGGTACAGATGACATTTGGCCAATGTTGGATGTTCATCTGGAGACACCGGAACAAACCTTCACCGAAGCACTTATGATGCTCTATGAACAAGGAATAGAGATTCCTTCTGAATTTGAGCTTTATCTAGTGTTGCGGAAAATGCAATCTGAGAAGCGACAGGAAAACCCCCGAGAGCCCGAGATGGAAATATTCCACCCAGAAACAGTCAAGGCCTGGTATTTGGTTAAATTGGAAGAAGCCAAAGATGGATATATCCCGAAAAGGACCATTCGCGAAACCACTGGTAGCGCCGTCTTGTGGTGGCTGGCCACCTTTCCAGAGATGCTCTCAAAGTACGAGGGTATTCCAATTATCTTGGACGGCTACTTAATAGAGGGCCAAAGGCCAGCTCTCTTGATTAAGAAAAGAGAAGATAATCGATATCGTCTCCAGATTATCCGCTGGAGTTGGCCGGAACCAGAGGATGAACAACGTTTTTGGTTGCCGGTCCTTTGTCGAGAAATTTTCCCGCTGGAGACCGATTAGGGGTAGCGACAGGTTTGACGAAGTTTTTGAGCCGGTAATTCATCTGAAGAACCGGCTCTTATCTTAAAAATTGGCAAAAAAGTAAAGATAATATATAATAACCGAGCAATGTTAGATTATAATGAAATAAAGCCAAGAAAATACATTATCTTTAGAGATGAACCCTATGAAGTCGTAGATTCTCACGTTTTTCGTAAACAACAAAGAAAACCAGTTAATGCGACTAAATTAAAGAATCTCATTACCGGCAAAGTGGTTGAAAATTCCTTTCATCAAAGTGATAAAGTAGAAGAAGCTGAGATAGTTAGTCGAAAAGTTAAATATCTTTATAGAAACAAAGGTGAAATTTGGTTATCTGATTTAGAAAATCCCAAAGACCGCTTTAGTATAAAAGAAGAATTGGCCGGTCCAGCTATTAATTTTGTTAAAGAAAATTCAGAAGTTGAAGTTTTATCATTTGATAATAATGTTATTAACCTAAAAGTACCTATAAAAACTGAACTGGAAGTTAAAGTTGCTCCACCAGCTGTCAAAGGCAATACTGCCCAAGGAGGTGTTAAACAAATAACTTTAGAAACCGGAGCTGTAGTTAATGCTCCCCTTTTTATCAATGAAGGTGATATTGTCAGAATAAATACCGAAAATGGTGAATATGTTGAACGAGTAAGCTAGTTTTAGCTTCTTATTTCATATTTGATCACTTGTCTAACTAATTAATATATGCCCTCGGGGCAAAGCCCCGAGGTAATAATATGAACTCGCTTCGCTCGTTCTTGCGCGCGGCAAAGCCACACAATATTATATTATACCTATATTAGCTCCTCGGCTCAAAAATACAAAAACCTTGTTTTTGTATTTTGTTCGCTCTACGTCGCTAATAAATACCATATTTCTCATAAGCTAATATTATCAAAAAATCTATAATTTTCAATTTCTTTTTTAGTTATTATTTAATAAATAGGTTCAAGCATCGTTTCGAGCTTGGAGGCAAAATTATTTAAAATGACACATATAGTTTTTTTGACTTTTTGACGAGCTTTTGCTAGTATGAATCGGTAATTTATGGAAGAAAATAAAGAAAATATTAAAACTTCGGAAGAAGCTCGAAGATATGAGCTTGGTTATTTAATTACTCCCTTACTACCAGCTGAAAAGGTTTCTTCAGAATTGACTGAAAAAGTTATTTTACCTTTAGAAAAGTTGGGTTGTATGATAATAAATCAGCAAACACCCACTATGATGAATTTAGCTTATATCCTCTATAAAACTATTGAGCATAAGCGCGATAAATATAAACAGGCTTATTTTGGTAATATTATTTTTTCTGTTAAGCCGGAAAATATTTCTAAAGTTAAAGATATTATTGATAAAAGTGGACTCTTTTTACGTTATTTGTTAATTATTGCTCCGACTGTATCGACGAAAACCGGTTCTCGTTCTATGATTAAATCAATTCGTCCTATTAAAAAAGATTCTGGTAAAGATAAAGAAGTTCCAGTTGTTGTAAAAGAAGAAGAAATAGATAAAGAAATAGAAGGATTATTAACTGATATTTAATTAATATGTATTTAAACAAAGCTATTATTATAGGTAATTTAACTAGAGATCCAGAGAAGAAATCTCTGCCTTCAGGAATATCGGTCGTTAGTTTTGGTGTGGCCACTAATCGTGTTTGGAAAGATAAAAATGGCTCTCGCCAAGAAAGCACTGATTATCATAATATAGTTGTTTTTGGTCCCCAAGGCGATAATTGTGCTCTTTATCTTAAAAAAGGCTCTTCGGTTCTGGTTGAAGGTCGGATACAAACTAGAAGTTGGGATGGCCCTGATGGAGTTAAAAGATATAGAACAGAAATTGTTGCTGACCGTGTTCAGTTTGGACCTAGACAAAGCTCTTCAATAACTGGTTCAAGTTCCAGTTCTGGAGGTAGTTCTGGCTCTTCTGATAAAGAAATTGACACTATTGAATATCCAGAAGAGGAACCAAACCCGGATGATATACCTTTTTAATTTATTTTATTATGAAGCATTGTTATTTTTGTACCAACAACATAAAAGAGATTGATTATAAAAACACTGAAGTTTTGAAGAAGTTTATTGACCCTTATGCTAGGATAATTCCTAAAAAGAGAACTTCGGTTTGTTCTAATCATCAACGGCAATTAACTAAAAGTATAAAAAGAGCTCGTTTTTTAGCCCTTTTGCCTTTCACTAATGATTAGCGACGTAGAGCGAACAAAATACAAAAACAAAGTTTTTGTATTTTTGAGCCGAGGAGCTAAGGAAGGGTTTTATTAGCGACGTAGAGCGAACAAAATACAAAAACAAGGTTTTTGTATTTTTGAGCCGAGGAGCTAATATAGGTATAATATAATATTG
>DSBD01000020.1 GCA_011049365.1 Candidatus Vogelbacteria bacterium | reverse complement strand
TTTATCTGATAAAATAAAGAAAATAAAAGAAAAAATAAAAAACAGAGATTTAAAAATTAAATATTTTCAATCTGAAGTATCTAATCTAAAAGGTGAATTAAGCGATATTCCTCTGTTTGCTATAGCAGTTGAAGCTAAAACCGTTGAAAGATTAATGAGATTATGGATGAATAAAGATAATAAAAATTTGGAAATTAACCCCATTCAATTACAAATATTGATAGAAATTGCTATTCAATCAATTTTTTTCAGAGATTATGCCCTAAAAGAAAATCAGCCGGAAATTGCGGATAAATATGAAAAAATCAGAGAAATCATTATGGAAATATTAAAACAAAAGAGAGAGCAAAACATAGAACCAGAAATAGACAATTCATTTTTTAATTTAATGTATAAGTTAGAAATGACAACTGACGAAGTAAGAAGAATACAAGAAGAATACAAAATTTAATTCAAGGTTAATATCAAAAAAGAGGGCCGAAATTGAAAAACTTCGGCCCTGGCGTTGACAAACTAAACCACATAGTCCTAGACGGCAAAAACTCTTGCGTCGGAACTATGATAAACTTTATCAACTCTCAGCCTACCGTTACCGGCAGATCTCATATCAAAGAAACCAAATTTAGCACCTGAGGCCACGGCGCGCATAATGTGATTCGGTGGCGCTATACCATAAACAAAGCCGTCGCTTCTTTTTTTAATCTCTGAAAGAAAATCATTTTCATCGTCAAGATGAATATCCTCCATTGAAATTGTAATATCCGCACCATGAATCTCTTTCAATCTCTTAACTTGTTCGCTAGTCAAATTATGACGTGATAACCAATATATTTTATTTTCTTTTTGTCCGCTGTCCAATTTTAGTGACAGCTTTCCATTTTTAATCTCTATAAAAACTTTTTTGTCTTCTCCTTCCAAAACAACACAATCACTATCAGACGATAACTCCACCAAGGAATCCTCAGTCGCCCTGGCTCCGGCACAATGAAAAAGTTTTCCCCGACCGAAAATCTTAACATCAGTAAGACCTAAATCTTCAGAACATGAAAGACGGAGTAGAAAACCTCTATTTTGACCAGCTGTCAAGGTTGGAAAACAAAGACCATTTTCTCTTCCATGAGGGAAAATTCTCCTTATAGAAGCCTCGATAATCGTGTTATTGCTAACTATTGGAGAATTGTGATAGTTGAGACGAATCTCCCTACCATCACTAAAAACTATCCCTCTCTGGCGAATACCAGAGGTATCAATATAACTCTTGAGTTTAATTGAAGGCCTAAGATCTAAGCCATCAAAAGTGTAACACTTCATTTAGAAGTCCTCCTTTTTGTTAAAGTTACTGGTTTAGAACAAAAACGGCATTTGATTATATTCAGTTATCAGATTATTTAATCTCCTTTCTTGGTTAATCTGAGTTAGAGTTGATAAGTTGACAAACACCTAAACTAACCCTTTTATATCATATAAAAAAGACTTTTTCAAATTGATAATTCTTGTCCTAAAACAAAATCTTTGCTATATTCTATAAATAATTACAAGCGAATGTAGCTCAGCTGGTTAGAGCACTCCACTGATAATGGAGAGGTCGTAGGTTCGAGTCCTACCATTCGCACCAGAAAAACCGACCGGTTTATAAGCCAGCCGGTTTTAATTTCTCTATTAGTCCCTCGGGTAAGCCCCAAGGGACTATATTAATAATAATTATTTTTTCTGATACTTAGTCCAAATAGGCAAAGCTTTCCAAAAAACAAAGATAATAATTGCTATAATAGCCAACCAAATTATTATAATCGGTAAGCGGAACAAAAGATAAATGAAAACTTCAAAAGAATAATTAAGACCGACCAACATATCAGCCACACCTTTTCTTAATATAAATGACGGTCGCCAGTTAACACCTAAGATATTTATTTCCCCTTCAGAGGTAAAAGAAATATTTATAGACGACATTTCTACTTGGCGGGAAAGACTAAGTAGCCTGGCTTCAGTTCTTTCTATTCGCCCCCTGACTTCATAAAGTTTTTCCGCCACTTTTATTACTTCCTCAACTTCTCTAGCCCTGTTCATAATTGATAAGTATTGCTGTTCTTCGGCTCGCATATTTCTCAAGGTTGCTTCAATATCAACATATTCATCAGTTATATCGCGAGAGCTAATCTCTTCTCGCTCTACTTCACTGGCAATTTGTTTTATTTCCCCAAAAATATCATCAAACTTATCGGCCGGTACTTTTATATTCATCCAACCATTCCATAAGCCAGTCTGCTTTTGCTCATAAAGTCCGGAATTTTCCACTAAGCCACCAATTGGTGAGATAATCTGATTAACTTTATCCATAGATTGTTCTATATCCTGAACCCTCAAACTTAAACTACCAGTTTTTATAATCCTCCTGTCTTCAGTAATAGAGAAAGAAGAATCTGCCATCTTAAAACTATCACCAACCATTCTTCCTGGAGCTGGAGAATAAGCTATCGAATCAATTGATTCAAATGAATCGCTTAGATAATTCCTGGAACTAGAAAAAAAGATTGACGATAATATCACTAACCCGGCGATAATAATCAATCCAAATAAAATAACTAATCCCAAAAGAATTTTATTTTTATCTTTAAAATCTATCATATTAAAATATTGTTTGCTTATAATCCTCATATTATACACCCAAAAAGAAAAACCCGCAACGCTGTCACGTCTCGGGCTTGTGGTGTAAAGAAGAAATTTAGGTCAGGACTCGTTGTCCTCCAAGACCCAACCGGTAATGGTCAGGCGCCGTCCAGTGACGGATTGACCCAAAGCTTCGGCCTCTTCCAATTCAGCCTTCAGCTTTTCGGCCTCCAGTTTCCCCATCTCTTCTTCAGTTAAAAAAGAGGGGCGGTAACTGGGAGAGACCCAAGTGGTATGATAAGAGCCATTATAGCTCTCCAACCATTCTGGTCGCTTCTCCACCTGTTGGCCATCTTCAATGACCTTAACCGAAACGACTTCGGCCGGGCCATCTATGTTCTGAACTTTCAGAACCTCAACTTGAGGATCGGTCCAGACGATTATAAGACCCAACAAGAAAAACATTCCAGTTATACCGACAAAACCGGCAAGGACTTCCGCTGTCTTTTTCATAAGATTCTCCTTCTTTGGCGCCTAATTGCGCCTTTTTTACACACTCAAAAACCACTCTTATGTAATTATACTATAAAAGTGGGATTAGTCAAGGAGGATTTATAAACCTTTTTTATGTTCTGTTCATATCCGACATTGCCGGTCGGACTCGGCGATTCGCCTTAAGGCGGCCCGAATCATCTGCCTAATCGGAAATAGTTCCGATCGACCAAATAAGATTTGTTCTAAAAAAAAGAACAAACCGGTCCATTTGGAATAGATCCACGACCAGCTTCCGCTAGCCGTGCCTTGTTCATGTTACCCTATACTTTCGTATAAGCATGGACTATACCTTCACCCTGTTTATTGATATAAATTCAATGAGGACAAAAACAGGGGCCAACGTGTTATGGTAGAAGTTACCATCTCTCGGTTACCGAGAAGTCTCTACGGGGTTAAGAATGAAGCTTATATAACATAGTTGATATAATATTAAGGTCTTATCAAATCAGCAAATTTATTTGCTGATTTTCTTTTTATATAAAGACGATAATATTTTTTATCTCTATGTATAGAAACAAACTCCAAACCAAAGTTACACTTTAATATTTCCACCAAAAATTTATTTTCCTCTAAAGTAAAATTTTGGTTATTAAGTGTGTAACCCTTTTGTGGTCCTTTTGTCTCATCATCCATAAACCAAATAGCTAAACTTAAGGGAGACTTAAGTATCTGCTTAATTGATTTAGGAACTACTTTTCTTTTATTTTCATAAAACAAAAAATAAAGTTCAGTAAATTCCGGATGAGAAATAGTTCTTAATCTCCAAGATTTGGTTGTCTTGTTAAAGTGAGGATTACTTAGAGACACCACCTACCTAACAAATTCGATTCCCAATATATGTAATCTTTTTGTTTCTGAGAATGAGATATTTCCAAACGAAAATTTTTCCCATATGCATTTGGTGCCAAACATCCATCACCTAACAAAGTTCCAATAATAAAATCTTTATCTTTTTTACAAAGAAAAAGATTTCTCTGAAGATTTCTAATATCTCTAGACCAGCTATTGACTTTGATTGTATTCTTAACTTCCCTCGGGGTTACCATCTTACCTTTAGTTATAACAAATTAAAGAGGAAGGCTCCACCGATATAGTTGGATTTTTCTAATACCTTACGGTATTAGGTCGCTCTAGCCAGATTGACTGGACGACTTAACCTTTGTTACCGAATTCGCCTTAGGCCCCATTCGCATGGAGACTTTGGGCGCTCCCGGCTCCCCTGGCTTGACGGGCAGTGAGTACAAAGCTCGAGAACGTATTCACCGCGGTATAGCTGACCCGCGATTACTAGCGATTCCAACTTCATGAGGTCGAGTTGCAGACCTCAATCCGAACTGAGGCCGCTTTTATAAGGATTAGCTCCGGATTTCTCCTTCGCGACCCGTTGTAGCGACCATTGTATCATGCGTGTAGCCCAGGGCGTCAGAGGGACATGCTGACTTGGCGTCATCCTCGCTTCCTTCCTGAAAACCAGGATAGTCTCGTCTGACATTTAAAACAGACGACAAGGGTTACGTTCGTTTCCCCACTTAAGGGAACAACTCACGTCACGAACTGACGACAGCCATGCATCACCTGCCCGGCCGTCCTTGTGAGACGATTAAAGTTTCTTCTAATCTTCGTCCGGGTTTCAAGCCCTGGTAAGGTTCTTCGTTTAGTATCGAATTAAACCGCATGATCCACCGCTTGTGCGAGCTCCCGTCTATTCTTTTGAGTTTTAGCCTTGCGGCCGTACTTCCCAGGCGGTTCTCTTAACGCGTTAGCTTCGCCTCCCAGAGGGTCGATACTCCGAAAAGCTAGAGAACATCGTTTAGGGCGTGGACTACCGGGGTCAAAAACACTTTACATCACTGCAAAGATTGGACTATATCATTCTCTGAAGGCTTTTAATTGACTTTTTCTTTTCCGAATATGATCTTTGACAATCACCTCCGGCCAATTGGTCAATTTTACTACTTCAGAGATCCAGCGTTGTTGAAGTTGAGAATCTTTATAGAGAAGCAATACTTTATACAGCATACTCTCTACTTGTAGATGCGGCATAATAATCCGCAAAAATTTTTTTAATTCATCTCTAGATCTAATCCAGAGACGATAATGATTTCTATTTGTAACTTGATGGATAGAAGTATTAATTTGCCAAACACGTTTTAAATATTGTTTTAACAATTTAACTTCTTCCAATTTAAAGCCATCAGTACAAAAGACTCCATGTTTGGTATTATTTACCAAAGAACCATCATCACACCACCAAATCATTAAAGATAATGGTGTAAGTTGGTTCAACCATTTTCTTTTTATCTTTTTTTCATTACCGACATGAGTCAAATAATGTAATTCAGATAAAGATGGTAAAGCTTGACTTTGAAAACGCCATTTAGCGCCTCCCCAGCCATTAGATTTCTTGGTATCTTGTAACCAATTATTTTTTGGTCCTGCTATTTCCTTCAATTTTTCAACCTTCCAATCAAAATATTCTTTTTGATTTTTGGAATGTCGAAAACTAAAGCGAGCATTTTTATATCTAGGATGAACCTTTAAAGAACCATCTCCTAATATAGAACCAAGAATAATTTCTTTTATTTCATTAGACAAAGGTGTGTATTGATGATGCATAGTTTTTTAATTATATAACATCGCCACACCTACTGTCATCTCAACCTCATAGTCTCTACGGGGCCACATCGTCTTTATTTAAAAAAACTTCGGCTTCCCTCGGGATTGTCTGAAGTAAGTTGGTAGTTAATCTATATTTAACTTCAGGGTTTCCCCGATACAGCTAGATGCTCATCTCAACGTCGCCATTGAGAGGGACACCGTTCGCCACTATTATAATGCGGTGGCGGGATCTATCTAATCCCGTTCGCTACCCACGCTTTCGTGCCTCAGCGTCAGAAATGCGCCAGTCTGTTGCCTTCGCTTTTGGTGTTCCCCATGATATCAACGGATTTCACCCCTACACCATGAGTTCCACAGACCTCTCGCACTCTCTAGTCTTGCCGTTTCCCCCGCAGTTTTTCGGTTAAGCCGAAAGATTTAACGGGAGACTAGTAAATTTCTTACTGCTTTCAAAGCAAAAAAATTTCACCTTGAAAGCAGTAAAAAACAAGACCGCCTACGCACCCTTTACGCCCAGTAATTCCGGATAACGCTTGGGGCACTCGTATTACCGCTGCTGCTGGCACGAGTTTAGCAACCCCTTATTCATAGGGTACCGTCACACTCTAAAAAGAGCTTCTTCCCCTATAAAAGGTCTTTACGTCCCTAAGGACTTCATCGACCACGCGACGTCGCTCCGTCAGGCTTTCGCCCATTGCGGAAGATTCTCGACTGCGGCCACCCGTAGGTGTATGGACCGTATCTCAGTTCCATCGGTGGGGGTCAGGCTCTCACCTCCCCTAAGCGTCATAGCCTTGGTAGGCCATTACCCTACCAACAAGCTGATGCTCCGCAGGCCGATCCAAAAGCGCAAAAGCTTTACTCAATTATCAAAAGATAATTGAGACCATCAAGTATTAGCCCCGATTTCTCGGAGTTATTCCTGACTTTTGGGTTCGTTCCTACGTGTTACTACCTCGTTCGCCACTCCCTCTCGCTTGGGTCAATATATAAAATATACAAAACCAAGTGAGAGGGCGTTCGACTTGCATGCCTTATCCACGTCGCCAGCGTTCATCCTGAGCCAAGATCAAACTCTCAAAAAGAATGAACAGAACATAAAAAAGAATTATAAATCCTTTTTTATTATATTTATTTAGGCTCTCCTCTATCAAGTTTTCAATGTTCAGAATTATCGGGCAAAAACCAAAAGCCGAAGCTTTCCATACAGCTTACTTCCCTATTATAGACATCCAAAGAAGGATGTCAAGCAAAATATAACTTGATAACAACAACAATAAATTACTATTTTCTATGACTGGAAGCTTCCCAAGCTACTAGAAGTGGAGCAGCTAAAAAGAGTGAGGAATAGGTTCCTAAAACTATACCAATTGACATTACTAAAGCAAAATCACGAGTGGTGGCGCCACCTAAGAAATACAAAGATAATAAGACAACTAAAGTAGTTAAAGATGTATTTATAGAACGAGAGAAACTCTGCTCCAAACTGAGTCCAACTGTTTCTTCAAAATCATGCTTAGTTCTCAATCTTAAGTTCTCTCTAATTCTATCAAAAATAACTATGGTGTCATTCACGGATAATCCAAGAATAGCTAGAAGAGCAGTCAGAAAGAGCGCATCGATTTCCTTACCGATAAAAAACCCGAGAATTGAAAAAATACCAACTGGAATAATAATATCATGTGCTAAAGTCAAAACTGCTATTAAACCATATTTCCAAGAACTGATTGGTTGAGAAACTTGACGAAAGACAAAGGCAATAAAAAGAATTATCAACAGAGAAACTAAAATAATCGCCACTAATCCCCTTCTGGCTAATTCTCTGCCAATAGAAGGACCAATAGAAGAAAAACGCGATTCAGTAAAAGAATATTGTCCATCAATAGACAATAATTCATCTATCATTTCTTTCTCTTGAACCGAAATATCTCTAAAGCGCAAGATAAAGCCCTTGTCACCGGAAGATTGAATTAATAAATTACCTAAATCAACTTCACTTAATTCTAATCTAAGGTCATCACTTGTTGGCCTTGTTTCCTGATACTCAATCTCTAGAATAGTTCCACCGGCAAAATCTATAGATAAATTTAACCCCCAGAAAATAACTGCCAATAATGAAGCCAACACTAAAAGCCCTGATAAAGTAAAAAATATTTTTCTGTTTTTGATAATAAACATACTACTTTATTCCTCCTTTAAAAAATTCTTTTCTAAGACCATATTTCTCCCAACTAGCTAAAACCAGTAAGAATGACCTGACAATAACAATTGAAGTTATCATACTAACTAAAACACCCAAACCAAAAGTCAAAGCAAAACCCCTTATCAAACTAGTCCCGAACCAGAAAAGAATAATAGCGGAAATAATACTAGAAAGATTAGAATCTCTAATTGATAACCAGGCTCGGTCAAAACCTTCAGTAATTGCTTCTGGTAAACTTTTGCCGGTTAATAATTCTTCTTTCATTCTTTCAAAAATTAAAATATTAGCATCGAGAGCAATACCAAGCGACAGAATAAAACCAGCAATACCGGCCGCGGTTAAAACAACCGGAATAAGCTTGAAAATACTAAGCATTAAAGCCAAATAAATCAAAAGTGATAAAGCGGCGGCAATGCCGGATAAACGATACCAAACAATTATAAAAAGAATAATCAACAGCAAACCAATCAAACCGGCCATAATCCCCTTTTCCAAAATAACTTCACCCAAGGTTGGGCCAACAGTTTGTGTGGACAAAAGACTAATTGGAATTGGCAAAGCACCTAGATTTAAATTCCTAGCCAACTCTCGAGCTTCTTCTAAAGAAAATCCACCGGAAATCTCTGCTCGGCCATCACGAATCTCTTCTCGAACCACCGGTGCTGAAATCAACTCACCATCTAGAAAAATGCCTATCGTCTTACCAATATTATCTTTAGTTAAACGAGCAAAAATAGTTGCTCCTTCTCGGTCAAATTCTAAAGACACGGTCGGGGTTTGGAAAGTTTGACCGGAAAAAACAACTGTAGCTCTTTTTAGATATCGGCCAGACAATTCGGCTGGTAAATAAACATCATCAACAGTATAATTTGCCAATTCTGACCACAAATCATTTTCTCCTAAGACAATCTCGGCTGTTCCATCTTCACTGGTAACTATTTCAGCTGATAAATCTACCCCTGAATCACTGCCTTGCTCTTCTTGTATTTGTTGCATTTTGGCTGAAAATTCCGGGTCTTCAGCTCGAAATTCTAATTCCGGAGTAATGCTTATTATCTCCAAAGCTTCATTAATATCAGTAATGCCCGGCAATTCTACAATCAAACGATTTTGAACTTCAGCTCCAAAGCCACCTTGCTCAACTTGAACTAAGGGCTCAGAAACTCCAAAAACATTTATTCGTCTTTCTATTACTTCACGTAAAGTATTTAAAGAATCTCTAACTTCATGTGATTCTAATTCTGAAACATCAGCTTCATAGACTAAATGAGCTCCACCGGCCAAATCAAGACCCAGAGCAAAAGGGCGATAACCGAAATAAGTATCAGGTGTTTCGGAATAATAAACAAATAGACCAGCCAATAGACCAACTATCATAGCAAAAAGAGAAATCCATCTATATTTAGAATAATTAGGCATTTCTTGGTTATTATAGAGAAAAAAGCGTTAAAGTCAAACTGATTAAGTGAGAATATCCAGAAAATGTTTTTCAGCCAAGGAGATAAATTTTTGATAAGAAAAATTATCCTTAGCTCGCTGACGAGCTTTAGCTGAAAATTTTTCCTTTAATTCCGAATTTTTAATAATCTTTTCAATTGCTCGTTCCAAAGCCCGGCTATTTTTAGGTTCAACCGTGATACCGGTTTCATTATTAAGACTAACCTCCGGCACGCCGGTTGGTAAAGATGTATTTATAACCGGCAAGCCGGCAGCTAAAGCCTCTATTTGAACCAAGCCAAAAACTTCAGATTCAGCTACTGATGGTAAAATAAACAAATCAGCTGCTTGATAATAGGGAGTTAAATCAATTACCGATGATATTATTGAAACTCTATCTTGAAGATTATCTTTTATTATAAGATTATTCAATTTGTCATTTAATGGTCCATCACCAATTATTAATAGACGAGCATAATCAATAGATTTAAAAGCTTCAATTAAATATTCAAAACCCTTGTAATAGATTAAACGACCAACACTTAGAACTAGCGGTTTACCCTGACTAAATTTTTCTTTGATAGATTTAATTTCTTCTTCTTGCTTAACAACTAATAAGTGATCGATTTTCAAACCATAAGGTATAACTCGACATTTTTCTTGAAATTTTTTCAAAAAATTAGAATTTTTTACTATGGCTTGATTAGAAACTAGTATGATTCTTGATTGACCAAGAACTTTATTTA
>DSBD01000055.1 GCA_011049365.1 Candidatus Vogelbacteria bacterium | reverse complement strand
CTGACCCGGTATTAGCAGTAGAACGAAGAGATTCTACTGACTCAACCAAAGATGGTGCTTTGTTGTTTATTATCCAAAATGAATACAACTCAATATATTCCAGAACAGGTAATGCTGGAGCTGTACGAGATTTCAGGATTGTCACTGGTAATGATGAAAGATTAAGGATTACTAGTGGTGGTAATGTCGGTATTGGGACGACTAGTCCCGGAGTAGCACTAGAGGTAGCACCTCACGTTAATCAAGCGGCAATTCGTGTCGGACGTAGAGTTGGCCAAGCTAGTATAGAAGGTTTAGGTGGTTGGTTAATGTTGGAAGGTCAGAATAATGGTAAGGTTGGAATAAATTATTATTCCAATAATGATGTAATTCTTGCTCATGGTGGCGGTAAGGTTGGTATTGGAACCAACGCACCAAACGAGAAGTTGCATGTGGTTGGTAATGCTTTATTAGCTCTAGATCCAAACGCTGCAGAAGATGAACTTTGGTATATTATTCAAACACAAGATACTTCTGCAAGATTTTCTACATCTCGACAAACTGGTAGTTTTACTGTAAATGGTAAAACATATACTAACAGATGTACTTGTGGCGCTAATCCCCCTTTTGATAGCTATAGTTGTGATAATGTAATATCCGCACAATCAGCAAATACACTTTGCTGGGACGAGAGGACAGGAACACTTGATGGTATTAATGGTTATTATCGGGCAGGTGTTGAAGTTTTGCCAAGAACGGGACTAGCAGCACAAGTACCTACTCTCAAATTTGGTGCCGTTATTGCTAACGGTGGAAGAGGTGGTATGGGATTAACAAAGTCAGGCGGGTTATATATAAGAAATGATATAGGACAATCAATTAATATGTCACTTGGTGGACAGGTTGGTATAGGGGCGACTCAAACAGCAACTAAATTGGCAATTCAAGGTAATGTGGCAATTGGTGAATATTTTGGTATGTCGGCTCCACGTGATGGTTTAATTGTCAGTGGTAATGTCGGTATCGGAACAAGTTCACCAGCAAGAAACCTCCACATATTTAGTAACAGCTCTAACCCGGTATTAGCAGTAGAACGAAGAGATTCTACTGACTCAACCAAAGATGGTGCTTTGTTGTTTATTATCCAAAATGAATACAACTCAATATATTCCAGAACAGGTAATACTGGAGCTGCACGAGATTTCAGGATTGTCACTGGTAATAATGAAAGATTAAGGATTACCAGTGGTGGTAATGTCGGTATCGGGACACATAGTCCTACATCTAGATTACATATTAGTGATAATTCAGGAGGCGGTTCAACTGCCAACTTTGTTATTGCTCAAGACGGTAATTCTGGTAATTATACTGGTCATTGGAAACTTGGAGATCCGGCAATGATATTTGGACATAATAGTTCTGGTAGAGATATAGAATTCCAAATAAACAATATCACAAGAATGGGCATAAATAGAAATGGTTATACTTTCCTTCGTGGAGCACCTGATTTAAATAATCAATATGAACAATTAAGAATAGGTAGAAGTGATAATCCAAATGTAAGATACCATTCTTTGGTTTCTAGACATTCTACTGACGATAATAGTTATTTACAATTTAATATACACAATGGAAAGCTAGAACAGACCACTGCCCAAAAAAATGTTTTAAAACTACTCGGTAGTGGCAGGGTAGAAATAGGTGGTGGAAGATTTATTGTAAATGCCACTCCGGTCAGTGGTTACAATGCTTTTTGGAATATGGATGATACTGGTATAAAGTTTGGTAATAATAGTAGATTGAGAAATATTGAATTTCAAGTAGCTACTTTGGTAAATAATCAACAAAGAATCATAACACCTTTATCTATAGCTACTGGAGATGAAGGAGCCTATACTTTTCTCTCAGCCGCGAAAGGTTATGATAAAGCATATGAACAGTTAAGAATAGGCAGAAATGATAATTCAAGCGTTAGATATCATTCCATTTTTTCTCAACATGGTAGTGCTGGTAATAGTTGGTTGCAGTTTAGAATACATGACGGTGGAGGTAGTCCATACACAGCACAGAGAACATTAATGGAGATGAGGGGTGATCGTGGCACTGTTAGTGTTTTTTCAAGTCCAACCACAGCTCATGCGGGTGGTTTAGTTTTAACTAATTCATTAAATAGGACCAATAATACGAGAGGATTCTTATTGTCTTCAGCTTATGCTGGTGGTACTCCGGAGATGAAAATACAAAGGTATAATATAGGTACAGGAGGTAGGGCGGATATAATGTTAATCAAAGGTTATAAGATGTCTCTTACCGCTAATCACACTAACAATATTTCTGGCGATCATGATGTAGTGACGAAGAAATATCTGGCGAATGGGCAATGGTATGGAGATGACCCTGTTATGTATGAATGTGTTTATAAAATGACATATCATAGTGCAACTGTAGTAAAAAATATGCGTTATGAGATAGATCTTCGGTACGGTGATGTTGATAGATGTATGGCTGGTGGACGGAAAAAATTGTGGGCTCGAGGTAATGTCACTGATGGTACTTTATTCAGTGCTAAAGAAGATGGGGTGGCCTACGTTCGCGGTACTCACCCATTCTACGAATTTAACGTAGATTATGACAGTATTTGGTTTGAAGTTGATAGTGGTTATATACCAATAAGTTGTGGCATACTCACAGATGGTGGAAACTCTGAAGATATAGGACGCAGTTATAGTGATAGGAAGAAATGTAGGGTAAATACTACAAATAAAAATATAAAAGGAGCAAGTTTTACGGCGGTAAGAAGTGCAATAGTTGACAGCCCGAAACAATGGTAATATTTTACAAGTAGCTCAGTTCAGAAGATGGCTATCTATTCCAGATAACTTTAATCATTAGAGATAAACAAGGAAATTAAAGGGGCTAATTTATTTTATTTCATTTAATTTTCGATCTCGAGTAGTGATCTTAGATAACTGCTCCTCTTCTATTTCTCAAGGATTTTTCTTATCCAGTTTTTTGGCTAACAAAAAAAGTTAAGATACCTGTCTAATTACTGCCAGTCAGATTTTTTAGAAGAAAACAAGCCAGCTCTCTTTCTTCTTCTGTCATTAGATTGTTGTAACAAGATAATTTGTTTTTCATTGAATACTCTTTTGATGTATAATATAACCAATGACATCTGGTGATAAAGTTTTAAGAAAGTTTCTTTTGGAAGCTGGCTTGGTTAGTAAAAAAGATTTGGAAGATATTCCCGTTGGTAAAAGTTTGGAAGAAGCTTTGGTTAGTTCCGGCTTGGTAGGTGAAGATGATTTCAGGCGCGCTCGAGCTTATGTTCTCGGTATTCCTTTTGTTGATTTAAAAGATGAGAAAATAGATGAAGCGGTTTTACGTTTAATACCGGAACCGATTGCCCGGCGACATAATGTCGTCGCTTGGCGGAAATCTGATAGGGGTTTGGAGGTAGCGATGTTGGACCCGGAGGATTTGACGGCAATTGATTTTTTGAAAAAGAGTTTGGGTTTGAAGATTTTGCCTCGTTTGACTGATAGTGTTTCTATAAAAAACGCCTTGCTTAACTATCAGAAAAGCTTGAAGCAAGAGTTTGGTAATATTTTGAGCCAAGAATCAAGTGCTTTAGGTGAGAAACTGGGTAAAGCTCAAGGAGATTTAGACCCGGTTAAATTAGCTGAAGATTTACCGGTGGTAAGGATTGTTGATACTTTACTCTCGCATGCTTTTTTACAAAAAGCCTCAGATATTCATATTGAACCCTATGAGAAAGAAGTGATAGTTCGCTATCGGATAGACGGTATCTTGCGTGATGCGATGAGTTTGCCTCAAGTGGCCTCGGGGGGTATTTCGGCTCGGCTGAAAGCTTTGGCTGGCCTGCGTCTCGATGAAAGGCGCTTACCACAAGATGGTCGTTTTAGATTTGAAGTTTCCGGAGAGAAAATTTCTATCCGTCTGTCAGTTATGCCGACCTTTTATGGTGAAAAAGCAGTTTTGCGACTCTTACCTGATTCTGGTCGGGGATTATCTTTGGAAGATGGTGGCTTTAGGGGCGAGAGCTTAGAAAGAATGCGTCGGGCGATTAGAGAGACAACTGGTTTGATTTTAGTCACTGGACCAACCGGTTCTGGTAAAAGCACTACCTTGTATGCTCTCTTGGAGATGTTGAATACTCCGGATGTTAATATTGCCACCATTGAAGACCCGATTGAATATCAGATGCCGAGAATTAGTCAGACCCAAGTTAAACCGGAAATTGGTTTAACTTTTGCTCAAGGATTAAGGACTTTAGTCAGACAAGATCCGGATATTATAATGGTGGGCGAGATAAGAGATGAAGAGACGGCTTCTTTGGCTGTTAATGCGGCTCTAACGGGCCATTTGGTGCTTTCTACTCTTCATACCAACTCGGCCTCCGGAGCTATTCCTCGCCTACTTGATATGGGGATTGCTCCTTTTCTTTTGGCTTCTACTTTGCGCTTAGTGGTTGGTCAGAGATTGGTTAGAGTTTTGGCCGGACCGACAGAAAGTTATAGCCCCAGTGAAAAAGATTTAAAAGAAATTAAAAAACAAGTAGATGAGAGACGGTTATTGGATTTAGCCCGAGAAGAAGGTTGGGAATTATCAAGTTTGGACAAAGCGGTTTTCAAACATCCCCAACCAAGTGAAAATTATCCTGATGGCTATTCCGGCCGAATTAGTATCAATGAGGCCTTGGTGATGAGTAGTAATTTGCGACAATTATACTCTAAGAAAGCCGGAGTAGAAGAAATTGAGGAGATGGCTCGGGCGGAGGGAATGGTTTCAATGATAGAAGATGGATTATTGAAAGTATTATCAGGCGAGACTTCTTTAGAGGAAGTTTGGCGAGCAGTTTTTGAATAGTATGAAATTTAATTGGCAAGCTAGTGATAATAGTGGTAAAAAAGTAACAGGGCAGAAAGAAGCGCCGGATCGTTTTGCTTTGGCTAGAGAATTACGAGCCGAAGGCTTAAATCTGATTAGTGCTAAACCGGTTAGGTCTTGGCTGGATCTTTCTTTTTTGAATCGGTTGGGTATAAAGGATAGGATTGTTTTTGCTGGTAATTTATCTTCAATGCTAAAGGCCGGATTGCCTTTATCGCGAGCTTTAGAGGTAATTAGTCGTCAAGCCGGTTCGCCGGCTATGAAAAGAGTGGCTTTGAAGTTAGAAGAAAGAGTGAATGCCGGAGAGAGCTTTAGTCAGAGTTTGGATTCTTTGGGCGGAGTATTTCCGCCGGTTTTTGTGGCCATGGTGGCAGCTAGTGAAGAGTCAGGCCGTTTACCGGAAGCTCTAAAGACCATCAATAGGCAATTGAAAAAGACTTATGATTTAAGGCGGAAGATAAGGAGTGCGCTTTTTTATCCGGCGATTATTATTATAGCTATTGTCGTTATTGCTGTTTTGATGTTAGTCTTTTTGGTCCCGGTTTTGTCAGAGACCTTTGCTGAATTAGGAGCCGAATTACCTCTTTCTACCAGAACAGTTATCTATATTAGTCAATTTTTAGAAAATAATGGTCTGTTATTAGCTGTGGTCCTACTTTTATTGATAATTGCTTTTTTTGTTTTTATCAAGATTGAAAAAGGTAAAAGAATTTTTGATAAGGCAGTTCTTTATATTCCTTTCTTTGGTGGTCTTTTACGAAAAGCTAATATTGCTATTTTTGCTAGCACCCTTTCTTCTTTATTATCAGCTGGTGTTGGATTGACCGAGTCTCTAAGAATAACATCTGAAGTAGTTGGCAATTCTCAATTTGGCGATTTGTTATTAGAGGCTTCAGGGCGTGTGCAGAAAGGAACTCTGTTGTCGGATATTTTTAATGAAAGAAATGACCTAGTTTTTCCTTTAACTAGTGAACTGACAGCAGTTGGCGAAGAATCGGGTGAATTACCAGCGATGCTTCTAGAAACTAGTATTTTTTATGAGGAGGATATTGATGAAGTGACTAAGAATATTTCCACTATTTTAGAACCAGCGTTGATTGTTGTTGTTGGTTTGGCGGTTGGCTTTTTTGCTATTGCTGTTCTGTCTCCTTTATATACCCTGGTTGAGATATTTTAATTGTTCGGCTGCTTGATTTTATTATATTTGTTATACTCATTTCAGTTTATTATAAAAAACAATAAGAAAATGAAATACATCCAATTATTGGAGAATATAAAAGGACCTATTTTTTCTCTTCAGGACTTAAAAATATCGGGTTTAAAGGCTTTTTCTTCTCAATTATCTCTATTGGCTGATGAAAAAAAGGTGACTCGCTTAAAAAATGGTCTTTATGTCATAAAAAGCAGAGAAGATATAATAAAACCGGAAGCAATTGCCCATTCTCTTTATCAGCCAAGTTATATTAGCTTAGAAAGAGCGCTTTTTCATTATGGTCTGATTCCGGAAATGGTTTATGGTGTTACTTCAGTTACTCCCAAAACAACCAGAACTTTTCATAATGATTTTGGTCAATTTATTTATCGCCATATTAAGAAAGAACTTTTTTGGGGTTATCGTTCTGTTGAGGTTGATAATCAATTTTATTTAATAGCTGAACCGGAAAAAGCTCTTTTGGATTTCTTATATTTTAATCGTTGGCGGATAAAAAATGAAGATGATTTGGTGGAAATGCGTTTTAATCCCGACTTGGCGACAATCTTAGATCAAAAGCGTTTGGCGGATTATCTGTGTCTTTTTGCTGATGAAAAAATAGAACAACTAGTTTCAATGTTATGCTCACCTTCCAACAAATAAAAGATTTTTATAGCGACAATTGTTTTGTGGTCAATCCGCGGGCATCTTTGGTTGAATATCTTCAATACGAAGTACTTGATTCTTTGTATAAGCAGAAAAATAGTGATAAATTGGTTTTTATTGGTGGGATGGCGATTAGAATTGTTTATAAGGGGCAGAGATTTTCTGAAGATCTGGATTTTGATAATTTCGGACTTAATTTCAAAGAATTTGAAAAAATGCTTAATCTTGTAGCTGATGATTTAAGATTGAAGGGGTTTGAGATAGAATCTCGCTCGGTGGATTATTTGGCCTTTCATTTTTATATAAAATTTCCGGAATTGCTTTTTAAAAATCGTTTGAGTTCCAATAGGCGAGAGAAAATATTAATAAGGATTGATACTTTAAAGAAGGAAGAAATCTTTAAACCCCAACCGGTTATTCTTAATAATTTTAATATTTATCGCAAAATACTTGTTTGTCCACCGGCTATAATTTTAGCGCAAAAATTTTTAGCCTTATTGGAAAGAAAAAGAACTAAAGGTAGGAACCTTTATGATATTTCTTACTTATTTGGAATAGCTAAACCTGATTATAATTATTTATCCAAAATAACCGGACTTGGGGTGGATGATATAAAAAAGAAAATTTTAGCTCAAGTAAAAGAACTTAATATCAAACAATTATCTCAAGAGGTTAAACCTTTTCTTTGTCGGCCGGAAGAATTAGACAGAGTTGTATCTTTTAAGGATTATATTAAACAGGTGTTATAGCCATTAAAGTAGAAATGGTTTTAATTAAATGAAAAAGCCCCCGCTGAAGACGAAACTTCATAAGGGTCTTTTTACTTGATTATTATTTAGAGTATATACCAAATGGACGACAAATCAATAGGTATAACCGTGCAACAAACTGAAAACAGTTTTTGGCTTGCTGATTTTTTTGGTATAATTGAGGGAATGAAGATAAATTTAAATAAAAAAATTATTGTCGCTAATTGGAAGATGAATCCACTGTCTAAACCGTCGGCTCTAGCTTTATACCAAGGACTATTAGAAAAAGCTAAGGGTCAAAAATCACTGACAATTGTCTGTCCGCCGGCTGTTTGGCTAGGTTTCTTGACCGGTTCTCGACCAACTAATCTATACTTAGGTGGACAAAATTGTTCAGAAATTAAAGAAGGGGCGGTAACGGGAGAAATATCAGCTTGGCAACTGGCTTCAGTCGGGGTTGATTTTTGTTTGGTGGGCCACTCAGAAACCAGAAGAAGAGGCGAAGATGATTTGCTTATAAATCAGAAAGTAAAGACATTATTGAAAGCTGGTTTAATGGTTCTTTTTTGTATTGGTGAGAAAGAAAGAGATAGAGAAGGTAAATATTTGGAAGAAATTAAAAAACAATTAAGTATTGGCTTGAAAGGTGTTTCTAAGAAAGATATCAGTCGGGTAATTATTTGTTATGAGCCATTGTTTGCCATTGGTGGCAAAAGAGCTGATACCCCAGAAGAGTTTACTCATAGTTCTTTGTTTATTAAAAAGACTATTGGCCAGTTGTATAAGGCTAAGATTGGCCAGGAAGCCAAAGTTCTTTATGGCGGTTCGGTTAATAAGAACAATGCTGAAGATTTTTTAATAGCCGGGGCGGATGGTCTATTGGTTGGTCGGGAATCGTTAAAATCATCGGCTTTTGGGCAGATAATAGCCAAAGCCGGTAAATATTCATAATGAAAAAGTTAAAATCAATAAAAGATTTTCCAACTAGTTTCTGGCAAGGTAAAAAAGTGATTGTCAGAGTGGATTTTAATTTACCACTTAAAGAAAATGGCCGAGTTAGTGATTGGCAAAGATTGATTGCCAGTCTGCCAACGATTAAATATTTGAAGAAAAATAAAGCTAAAATTTTGTTAATTAGTCATGCCGGAAATGATAAGAGCTTGAAAGCTGTTGGGAAAAAATTGAATGATTATTTTAAAGTTGGTTGGCTAACTGATATTCCCGAGACTTGGCCAGGTGGTGAAGTAAATTTATTGGAGAATATTCGTTATTTCAAAGGCGAAGAAAGTAATTCTGTTTTTTTGGCTAAACGTCTGGCTAAAATAGCTGATTTTTATATCAATGAAGCTTTTTCGGCTTCTCATCGGAAGCATACTTCTATTGTTGGTTTGCCAAAATTATTACCAGGAGCTATTGGTTTGTTATTTGCTCTGGAAATGGAAAAACTTACCAAACTTCATAAGCCACAAAAACCTTTCCTCTTAGTTTTAGGTGGTGCTAAATTAGATACCAAGTTGCCATTATTGAAAACTTTTTTACCTAAAGTCAGCCAAGTTTATTTAGCTGGTATACCGGCTAATAGCATTTACAAAAAACTGGGTTGGCCGGTAGGTAAATCGGTAGCACCGGATATTGGTAAAGGTTTCAGAGATTTTTTGAAAAGTTCCAAAGTAGTTTTGCCGGTTGATTTTAAGATTCTTAGTTCTCGTCGTGGTCAGAAAAATATTAAAGCTGAAGAAATTATGCCTGGCGATATGATTGTTGATATGGGAAAAGAGTCTTTAGAAGATTTATTTTCTGCCACTAATCAAGCGAGAACCATTCTCTGGAATGGACCCTTAGGTTATATGGAAAAAGGTTTTAAAGATGGCACTAGAGATTTTTACAAAAAGCTACAAACAAAAAAGAGGGCTGAGATAATTATTGCCGGTGGAGATACGATTGCCGGTTTGGGAGAAAATAGTAAAAAGGGAAATATTTATCTTTCTTCTGGCGGTGGAGCGACTTTAGCTTTTTTGACTGCTCAAACCTTGCCAGGCATTGAAGCATTAAAGGGTGAGTTTAAGTAACAAATTCTTCAAAAGAATCCTTAGTTATCAAAGTTACATCAGCTTGATAGGTTTTGCTGAATAATTTTGGAGTTTTGTAATTTGTTTTTGACCATTTAAATTCATAACCACTGATTTTTCCTTCGGCTTCTTCAACATAATTAACTTCTTGACTGGTCAAACTTCGCCAGAAATATTGGTTGATATAATTAAGAGAATAATGTAATTTTTTCTTTCGTTCTACTATACAAAAATTCTCCCATAAAGCGCCTATATCATCTCGAATTTCAAGTGGCATTAATCGCTGCATTAGACTATTCCTTATTCCCAAGTCATAAAAATATATCTTTTGTTTTTTACCGATTTCGTTTCGGGGATTACGGGATAGGGCCGTCAGTCGGAAAATGATAAAAGCTTTCTTTAATAAATCTATATATCTGGAGATAACCTTGGTTGATACTTCCAACTTGGTGGCTAACTCATTAATTGATACTTCATTACCTACCTGTAAAGCTAAAAGTCTAAGTAGTTTTAGAATAAGGTCAGGTTTTCTAATATCTTCAAAATCAAAAAGATCTTTATAGAGGTACTGGTTTGATATAGTTTGGAGTAAAATTTTTATATCTTCATCTGTTTTACCTATCAAGGCCGGATAAGCTCCAAAGTGCAAGAGATGGGGTAAGAGGGTCTTGATTTTTCTTTCTGATAAAGTTGAACATAATTCTTGATAAGATATGGGGTATAGTATAAATTCCAGGACTCTCCCCGTTAATGGTTTGTTGATTTTATTAGCGACGTAGAG
>DSBD01000007.1 GCA_011049365.1 Candidatus Vogelbacteria bacterium | reverse complement strand
GATTATTCCTGGGTAAAAATTGATGGTGATTTAGCGACCTTAGGTGTCAATCGTCAGTCAGCTGAAAAGGTCAAAGAATTTGTTTTTATAGACCTTCCACAAGTTGGACAAAATATTAAAAAGGGCGAAAAGTATGTTTCTTTGGAGGCTGTTAAATGGAGTGGTCATCTATCCGCCCCTCTTTCTGGAGAAGTGGTTGAGGTTAATGAAGAATTATTTGATGAGCCGAATATTATAAACTCTGACCCCTATAACAAAGGTTGGATTTGTCGCCTTAAAATATCCAATGAAAAAGAAATTAAGGAACTTTTAAAAGCGCAAGAAATGAAAAATGATGGATAATAAAAATATAGTTATTATCGGTGGTGGTTCGGCTGGGACGGCTTGTGCTTTTCATCTGAGAAAATTAAATAAAGATTTTGAGATAGAAATAATAGAAAAAAGTAATCATCTTCACTATTCTTCTTGTGCTCTACCTTATGCTTTAAGTAAGGAGTTTTCCGGTCCGGAAGATTTATATATTTTCAAAACAGAGGATTATTCAGAAAATAACATAAAAATTAATTTAAATACTAAAGTTGAGAGTATAGATAGAAAAGCTCGGAAAATAAAATTAGTTAGTGGAGAATATATTGATTATGACATTTTGGTTATTACCACTGGTTCCAACCCTGTCTGCCCCAAAAATTTTGCTGAAGATGAGATATTAAATTTTCATAGTCTTGACGACCTCATTTTATTAAAAGAGAAATTACAAAAGACTAAAAAAATAACTATCATTGGCGCCGGTTTTATAGGGGCCGAATTAGCGGGGGAATTGATAGAATTAGGAAAAGAAGTTATTCTTCTGGAAATTAAGAGTCATATATTACCTGAGTTATTGGACGAAAAATCGGCTTCTTTAATATCAGAGTATTTAATTTCTAAGGGAGTCGTTATCAAAACCGGTGTTAATATTGAAGAATTAAGGGAGGATAAATTAATTTTAGAAAATGGGGAAATAAAAACAGATTTAATTATTAATGCTACTGGTTTTAGACCTGATGTAGACATAGCTCAAAAGGCCGGTTTAAATATAGAAAAAGGGATTGTGGTTGATGAGTATTTACGGACTTCAGATGAGAATATTTTTTCAGCCGGTGATGTAGCTGAATTTTTTAATAATTTTAGTAATCAGTCAGAAGTTACCGGCTTGGGTTCAGTGGCAGTTAGACAAGCCAAGATAATAGCTGAAAATATTAATGGTGGGCAGGAGGTTTTTTCTAGTGCTCTGAATTCTTTTATCTCTAAAATTGGCGATTTATTTGTCGGTGGGGTTGGTTTTAATAAAGATCAAGCTTTTAAAATGGGAGTAGATTGTCTCAAGGCCGATTTTCAAAGTTCAGTTTTGGCTGATTATTATTCTGATAAAGAGAAAGTATTTTATCAACTTATTGCTGATAAAAAAGGATTATTAAAAGGCGGACGAATAATTAGTACTACTAATATTGCCGGTCGGATTAATACTTTAAGCTTAGCTTTGGAAAAAGGTCTAAAGATTTCTGAATTAGCTAAAACTGAGACTTGTTATAATCCGGCGGCAGCACCGATTTTTGACCCACAAACAATCACTGCAGAAATTCTTTGTAAGAAACTCGGATTATGAAAAAGTGGCGACTTTTAAGAACCGACACCCAAGCTGATTCCTATATGAAAATGGCCACCGATGAAGCTATTCTTTTAGCTGTCGGTCAAAAAAAATCTCCGCCCACTCTTCGTTTCTATATTTGTCCTCGTCCGGCCGTGGCTATTGGTTATTTTCAATCTATTAAAAAGGTTTTAAATTTACCTGCTTGTCAGAAAGATAAGATAGAAATTTTTAGGCGAATGACCGGCGGGGGAGCTGTTTATAAGCATCAGGAAGGAGAGCTTAATTATAGTCTGGTTATACCTGAAAATTTTTCAGCCCAAACAAAAGATATTTTAAATTCTTACCGCTTAATAGAGTCAGGGGTGATAAAGGGCTTGGCCAGATTGGGGATTAAAGCTGACTTTGGTGGCATTAATGACATTATGATTGAAGGTAAGAAGATCTCCGGCAATGCTCAAACCAGAAGCTCGGGAGCTATATTACAACATGGAACCATTCTTTTAGATTTTAATCCCGAATTAATGCTTAAATATTTAAAAATTCCTAAAATCAAGATGATTGATAAAAAATTTACTTCGCCTCGGACTCAAGTCGGAACAATAAAGGAATACTTACCGGATTTAAAGATAAATAAATTGCAAAAAGAGATTATAAATGGTTTTGCTGATGTTTTTGAAGTGGAATTCACCAGAGGTCTTTTGAGTTCCTGGGAGAAAAAAACTGCTCAGAATTTGTATGATAATAAATATACTCAAGAAGAATGGATTTATAAACGCTGATATGAAAAATAGAATTCAAAAAATAGTTTTTAGCATTAAACCATCAGGTGGAAAACTTTTGCATACTAAATTGATAATAGAGGATAATTTAATAAAGTCTTGTTCTTTGACCGGAGATTTTTTCATTTATCCGGAAGAGTCTTTGGAAAAATTGGAAGATTTTTTAACTAATCAGAAAGTTACCAATTTGGAGAAAAAGATGGCTGGTTTTATAAAAAGAAGAAAAATTGTTATTTTAGGCTGGTCGTCCAAAGATTTTTGTAAAGCTCTGATGGAAAATATAGATAAGCAAATTTAGCTATTTGCTTTTTGTCTTTTTTCTTGATATAGTAGGCTGGTTGTTAAAATAATAACCGGTAAATATGTCACAAAATAATCTAATAAAATTAGCCTGTGGAACCTGTAAAAGGATTAATTATTATACTAGAAAAAATCGAAAAAGGGTGGAGAGAAAGATAGAATTGAAAAAGCTTTGCAAATGGTGTTCCGGGCGCACTGTTCACAAAGAAGCTAAAAAATAATACTTTCCATTTTTATTGTTTTTGATATATAATTGGCCTGTAAGAGGGTCCATAGTTTTAATGGTAAAACAGCGGTCTCCAAAACCGTCGTTCTCCGTTCGAATCGGAGTGGACCCGCCAATATTTAATTAAGAGTTAAATAATATTTTTATGACTAAAAATTTTAATTTGAAAATTCTCAGTTTCTCGGTAGCTATCTTTTGTGGATTAGTAATGTTTTTCTTAATTCTGGCCGGTATTTATTTGGATTATGCTCCTCTATTTTTTGTTCTAGTTGAGCAAATATATCCCGGATTTACTTTATCAATTACCGGCTTATTTGTAGGCGCAATTTATGCTTTTTTAGATGGTTTTATAGCTACTTATATTATCGGTTGGCTTTATCTACAATTACTTAAATTATTAGCGACGTAGAGCGAGAGTAATGGAAAAGTTCCGACTTTTCCATTACCGAGCCGAGGAGCTAAGGTCAGGTTTTATTTTCTTAAGGCTGATTTAAAAATTCTTGAATAAGTTTTTCAGCTTCTTTTTGATTCTTAAGCCAATTTATTTCTTTGTCTTTTTTGAACCAAGTTAGTTGTCTTTTGGCATATTGTCTTATTTCTTTTTTCAGATTATTTATCATTTCTTCTTTGGTTGTTTTCTTTTGAAGATAAAGGGCTATAGCTTTAAATTCTAATCCAAAACTTTCTAATCTTTTCCAACTTAAACCTTTTTTGTGTAAATTGGTTATTTCTTTTATCATTCCTTGTTTGATTCTTTGCTTCAGACGAGTTTCTATTTTCTCCTCTAATTCAGTTACTGGTAAGCTAATGGCGATTTTTAAACAATCGTACTTTTTCTCAGTCTTAATTTCCGGCACTTGACCAAGTTTTTCGGCTATTTCAATTGCTCTAATTAAGCGACGACGATTATTTTTATCAATATCTTTTGCTCTTTTTTTATCTAATTTTTCTAATAATAAATATAATTCTTTGGTTGTTTTTTTCTCTAACTCAATTCTTCTTTTATTATCCGGAGGGACTTCGGGAAAAACCATCTCACCCAAAAGAGCTTTGATATAGAAACCACTACCTCCAACTATAAAGGGGAGTTTGTTTTTTTCGCTTATCTCTTTTATGGCTTTATCAGCTAGTGATACATAATCATTTACACTAAAATTTTTTTTAGGCGAGATAACATCCAAGAGATAGTGTTTTATATTTTTCATCTCTTTCTTATTCACCTTACCGGAGCTCAAATCAAAACCTTTATAAACTTGTCGAGAGTCGGCTGAAATTATTTCACCATTGAATTTTTTTGCCAATTCTACCGCCAGAGAACTTTTACCGCTAGAAGTTGGTCCGGCAATAACTATTATTTTTTGTTCTTTGTTCATATAAGTAAGTTTAGACTTTTTTAACTAGGAAGTAAATTTGCTTTTTGCTCTTTTTTATCTTAAAATCTAATAGAGTTTTGCCAGAGTGATGAAATTGGTAAACATGCACGACTCAAAATCGTGTGCCGCAAGGCTTGTGGGTTCAAGTCCCACCTCTGGCACTTTAATATTATGGATGATAGTCGTTACAATTCTATCTTTTGGATTGAGATTGATAAAATCAAGCCCAATCCTCTCCAACCTCGTCGGGAATTTGATGAGGGGGCTTTGCGTGATTTGGCAGATTCTATTCGCCAATATGGTCTTTTGCAACCTTTAGTGGTTTTTCGAAGAGAAGTTGAAAAGCCGGATGGTGGTTTAGCGAGTGAATATGAATTAATAGCCGGCGAGAGGAGATTGCGGGCTGCTAAATTAGCCGGTCTTCATCAACTGCCGGTGATCATTCGTTCTGGCGAGCAGACCGATAGTATTAAATTAGAGCTGGCGATTATAGAAAACCTACAAAGGGAAGATTTAAATCCAGTTGACCGAGCTCGAGCTTTTATTAAGTTGAGTAAAGAATTTAATTTACGACATCATCAAATAGCTAAAAAAATAGGCAAGAGTCGGGTTTATGTTACCAATACGATGCGAATTATGTCTTTGCCACAGGAAATATTGGATGCTATTGTGGCTGGTCAAATTACTGAAGGTCATACTCGTCCAATTTTAATGTTAATTGATCGACCAGAAGAACAATATACTCTTTTTCAGGAAATTATAAACAAACGTTTAACGGTCAGAGAAACCGAATTAATAGCCAGAAGAATAGCTTATGAAAGGGCAAGAAACAAAGCTGGTTTTCTACCGCCAGACATTCTTAATATGGAAGAAGAATTAACTGAAATTTTTGGAACTAGAGTAAAAGTTGAAAAAAAGAGAAATGGTGGGCGAGTGACAATTGATTTTATGTCCGAAGATGATTTGAAGAATATATTTAAAATAATGTCCAAGGCTAAAAGTCAAGAAAATGATGATATTAAAATTAATAATGATTGGTCAGATAATAATTCTAAAGATGTATCAATAGATGAAAAAGATGAAGAAAAAGTTATCTGTGAAGAATTACCAACTGATAATCAAGATGAATCACTAATAGTTTGTCATCAGGAAAATCCTGTTGATTCAGAAAATAATTTTGATAGTGGTAATCAGATTGAAGATTTTGGATCAGAATATGGGCAAGATCATAACCAACCAAAGGCACAATTAACTGATTTTTTCGAGAAAGATAATAATAAAAATGAAGACAATTTTGAAAGACGAACAAGTTCTGAATATGAACAAAGCACTATAGATGATTTTGAAAAGTCTAGTGATATAGAGAGAGAAGAGAAGGAAAAAATTTCCAATCAAGACGAGGATGATCTCTATTCAATTTTTGATTTTAGTATTTAATTTTTACTTTCTTTATCTCTTTGAAGATAAGATTTTATATGTCTTTTAGCGGTTTGAGTTTTGGCAAAATTAAGCCACCTTCTAGTGGGTCGGCTATTTTTCTTTTTTTCTATTTCCACTAAATCATTATTTTTCAATTTATGATTTAGGGCAACATATTTATTATTTACTCTGGCTCCGGCGGCATGATTACCAATATCTGAATGAATAGCATAAGCAAAATCAATTGGTGTAGCATCAGTTGGTAATTCTATTACATCACCCTTAGGGGTAAAAACAAAAATACGATTTTGGATAAAATCATTTTTTAAAGCTTTAATAAAATGTCCGGAATGGGAAACTTCTTTCTGCCAATCTACCAGCTCACTTATCCAAGTCATTTTTTTAGCCATCTTGCCTCCAGCTCTCGGCTTACCACTTTCATCATATATTATATGAGAAGCGACACCATACTCAGCTTCATGGTGCATTTCTTTACTTCTGATTTGAATTTCAGCAATATGGCGATCTCCAATAAAGATTGAAGTATGAATACTTTGGTAGCCATTAGGTTTAGGGTTAGCGATATAATCTTTTAATCTTCCCGGTACCGGCCGCCAGACAGAATGGATAATACCCAAAACTTGATAACAATCACTCATATTATCAACTATTACTCTCAAAGCTGAAATATCAAAAATTTTTTCAATATCCATATTATATCTTAGGAGTTTTTTGTATAAGCTATATAAGTATTTAATCCTATATTCAATATGAACACTTTTCATTCCTGCTTCAGCTATTTTAGTTTCTAAGAGGCGATAGACTTTTTCCAAATGTTTTATTGATTCTTTTCCTCTAGATTTTCTAAGTTTAACCACCTTACTATATTCTTCGGGATAGACATAAGGAAAAGAAGCGTCTTCTAAAAGGCCTTTTAATTTACCCATGCCGAGACGATTAGCCAGTGGCGCATAAATTTCTAAAGTTTCTAGGGCAATCCTTTTTCTTTTTTGTTTAGGAACATAATCTAAAGTTCTAACATTATGAAGTCGGTCAGCTAGTTTGATTATGATGACTCTGATATCTTCAGCCATAGCAACTAAAATTCTCCTTAGACTTTCAGCATGTTTTTTCATTCCACGATATTTTAGTTCTCCTAATTTACTGACTCCTAAAACTAAAAATAATATATTTTCTCCGAATTCTTTTTTTATATCCTCTTTGGTTACGGTGGTGTCTTCAATGGTGTCATGAAGTAGCCCAGCCGCTATAGTTATTGGGTCAGCTTTAAGTTCGGCTAGATTTTTAGCTACCTGAAGAGGGTGGATTATATATGGTTCGCCGGAAAAACGTTTCTGCTCTTCATGGGCTTTTTGAGCAAAGTTATAGGCCCTTTTAATTAAATCAATATTTTCATCAGTTGGCTCTTTAATGAGGGATATAATTTCCTCTAAAATTTCATTTCCCATATCTTTTAATATAGCAAAATTCATCCAAGATAAAAATGGGTCGGTTTTTTACCCCATTAGAAGCAGAATGCCCCATGGCTCTTGACCCGTTAGAAACCGTAGTTTCTAACGGGTTTTATTTACCCATTTTATGAGGATTGTGATTCGGGCAGTTTTTATTACTGCAACGGTTAGGAATTGTTTTAGTCCCCTCCATTATTAGAGATCCACATAAGTGGCAATTTTCTCCAGTTGGTTTTGTTTTAATAATATTTTTACACTTAGGATAATTAGAACAGCCATAAAAAGTTCCAAAACGACCCTTTTTTTCTACCATAGTACCCTTTTGGCATTTTGGACATAAAACTCCATTACTCCCGGGTCTTTCTTGGTCATCACTTGCTTCATCATTTTTTATATAACGACATTTAGGATAACGACTACAACCAACAAAAGAACCAAAACGACTTTCTCTAGAAATTAATTTACCTTTATCACATTCGGGACATTTTTCACCGGTTTCTTTTGGCCCTTCCAATTTTTTTCCTTTCAATGTTAGAGCTCCTTCGCAATCAGGAAATCTAGCGCAACTATAAAATTTACCTCCTCGACCTAGTTTAATGATCATTTTTCCTGAACATTTTGGACAAATGATTTTCTCCGGGGCTTCTCCCAAATTGGTAATTTTGGGTAAATCTTTTTTGGCTTCAATACTTTTGGTAAAAGGTTGATAAAAATCACTTAAAACTTTTTCATATTTTTTATTACCTCCGGCAATATCATCAAGTTCATTTTCTAAGTTAGCAGTAAAGGAATCACTAATATATTCTTTAAAATTATTTTCTAAAAATTCACTGACTACTTCACCAGTTGGAGTAACTTTTAAAGAACGATTTTCTTTTTCCACATAACCGCGGTTAATAATTGTTTTTATAATACTGGCATAAGTGGATGGTCGGCCGATGCCTCTTTTTTCTAATTCTTTAATTAAACCGGCTTCAGAAAATCTTCTTGGTGGTTCGGTTTCTTTACCTTCTGAATAGATATCTTTTAAAGATAACTTCTCACCTTTAGCCACCTGAGGTAATAACTCTTCATCAAATAGACTTTTTTTATCAGCTATTAAAAATCCTTTCTTGATTAACTGACTACCCGAACAACTGAAAGCGGGTATTTTATCGTCATCAGTTTTGGCTATAATAGTGGTTTTTAAAAATAGTGCTTCAGTCATTTGAGAACAAATTGTTCTAGTTCTGATAAGGTCATAGAGTTTTTTGCTGGTGGTATCTTGTCCGGCTATTTTTTTACTGATATCAGTTGGCCTGATGGCTTCATGAGCTTCTTGGGCATTTTTACTTTTGGAAGCATAGACTCTCTCTTTTAAATATTCTTGACCATATTCTTTCACTATTTGTTTTCTAATATTCTCTAGAGCTTCTTGGGCTACACTAGTGTTATCGGTTCGCATATAGGTAATATGGCCGGCTTCATAAAGTTTTTGCGCTAAGCGCATGGTTTGACTGGGGGATAACCCTAATCGTGACGAAGCAGTTTGTTGTAAAGTGGAAGTGATAAAGGGTGCTTTGGGTAATCTTTTACTTTCAACCTCTTTAACCTCATCTATCTGCCATTTTCTTTTTTCACCTTCAGTAATTATATTTAAAGCGGTTTTCTCATCCTTAAATTTTTCAAGACATTCCATTTTCAAAAGGTCGTTATTTTCAGTTTTAAAATTAGCAAAAACTAACCAGAATTTCTCCGGTTGAAAAGCTTTTATCTCTCTTTCTTTCTCAGCTAAAATTCTTAGAGCTGGTGATTGAACCCGACCAGCTGATAGACCATAGCGAAGTTTTTTCCAAATAAGACTTGATAAATCATAACCGAAAAGACGATCTAAAACTCGACGAGCTTCTTGGGCTTTAATTAAATTATCATCTAAAGGACGAGGATTTTTTACAGCTTCTTTAATAGCTTGCTCAGTTATTTCTTGATAGGTGACTCTTAAGGGATTTTTCAAATTAGCTACTTCTTTTAAGTGCCAAGCGATAGCTTCGCCTTCACGATCTGGGTCAGTAGCCAATATTACTTCTTCGGCCCTTTGAGCCATTTTTTTTATTTCCGCAACTATTTTTTCTTTACCGGGTGAGATTATATATTTTGGTTTGAAATTTTTTTCTACATCAACAGCATCTTTATTTGATTTAGGTAAATCTCTAATATGACCAACGCTGGCTTTAACTAAATATTCTTTACCAAGATAATTGGAAATGGTTTTGGCTTTGGCGGGGGACTCAACGATAAATAATTTCATTATTATATTTTTATTTTTTAAATTTAGTTTAAGTATTACTACAAAGAGATAATTTTAGCAAATTTTTTATAACAAATGAAATAATCCACCACTGTCAGCAATGATCTTTTTTATCTCTAAATTACTAATAGCCATTAAGACTTGAGAAGCCTCTAAATTGCTCTTTGAAATTATCTCATCAATTGGTAAATTATTGCGAGCTATTATGTTTTTAATAATTTTCTCTTCAGGGCTTAAATCCAAATTCATTTTATTATCAGACTTTTCATTGTGAGAATTTTTAAAACCCAAAGATTCTTTCAAATCATCAGCTGATAATATTGGCTCAGCTCCTTCTTTAATCAAACGATTAGTTCCGGCCGATAGAGGAGAAAAAATAGAGCCCGGGACTACTAAAATATCTTTGTTATATTCCAAACCTAAACGAGCAGTGATTAAGGTTCCGGATTTTTCTCCAGCTTCAATCACTAAAACTTTATGAGCTATTCCGGCCATTAGTCGATTACGTCTAGGGAAGGTATAAGGAGCGGCTGGGGTTTCGGGTGAATATTCTGATAATAACCCACCTCCAGCCGAGATTATTTTATTAGCTAATAATTTATGGCGAGCCGGATAGAGAACCCTATCAGATAACCCTGAACCTGGAATAGCTACTGTTGGCAGATTATTTTCTAAAGCTACTTGATGAGCCAAGCCATCAATACCAATGGCTAAACCGGAGACAATAACTATTTCTTGGCCGGCTAAAGAGTCAATAAATTGCCGACAGATTACCATTGCTTGTTGACTGGGTCGGCGTGGGCCGATAATAGTCAACCATAATTTGTTGAAGTCAGGTAAAGCGCCTTTTAAGTAGAGTTCTTTTGGTGGGTCGGGAATTTCATTAAAAAGAGGTGGCCAAAGTTTTTTATCTAACTTAATTATTTCAACCATCTAAAACATTTTAGCAATTTTTATTAGCGACGTAGAGTGAGTGAAATGAAAATGTAAAAACATTTTCATTTCCGAACCGAGGAGCTAATATAGGTATAATACCGCACGGCTCGGCCGGGCGCAAGGACAAGCGAAGCGAGTTCGTATTTATTACCTCGGGACTTTGT
>DSBD01000014.1 GCA_011049365.1 Candidatus Vogelbacteria bacterium | reverse complement strand
ACCGAACGCCGACGAAGTTGGCCGCAGGCCACGGCGTGAGTGGAGGTCAAGGGAGTGAGATATTTTTGAGTTTGCAAAACGAAGAAAATATCCACGAGAGTGACCGATTCTCCCTACCCGCACTAGTTTATGGAAAAATCTTTTTGCTATTTTAACGGACAAATAATGCCGTTAGCTGAAGCTCGTCTACCAATAGATGATATTTCTATTTTGCGTGGTTATGGAGTTTTTGATTTTTTAAGGACGGTCAATAAGAAACCTTTTCATCTCAAAGATCATTATGAACGTTTAGTCAATTCAGCTCGGGTTTTAGATTTGGAACTGCCAATTGATTTAGAAAATTTAAAAAAAGTTTTAAAAGAATTAATAGAAAAAAATGATTATCAAAATGCCGGTATCAGAATGGTTCTGACCGGTGGTCAATTAGTTAATGGGATAAATTTTTCTAAACCAAATTTTTTTATTTTAACCGAAGAGTGGAAACCTTTATCCGATGAATTGTTTCATCAGGGAGCTAAATTAATAACCTGCGATTATTGTCGAGTCCTACCAGAAGCCAAGAATACTAATTACTTATTAGCGGTTAAAAAACAAAAAGAAAAAAATGAACAACAAGCTCTAGAGATACTCTATCTTGACCAAGTCAATATTTTAGAAGCTTCTACTAGTAATTTTTTTGCGATTATTAATAATGAGCTTATTACTCCAAAAGAAAATATTTTATTTGGTGTTACCAGAAAAATTATTATCCAATTAGCTAAAGATATTTTATCAGTCAGAGAAAACTGTTTACCCTTTGAAGAAATTAAAAATGCTTCGGAATGTTTTATTACAGCAACGAATAAAGATATAGTGCCGATAGTAAAAATTAATGAGCAAATTATCGGGACAGGTGTTCCGGGTTTCACCACTAAACTTTTAATGGAAAAGTATAAGAAGTATATTGAAAACTACAAAGGATAACAAAATCCTTCCTTAGCTCCTCGGCTCGGAAATAAAAATGTAAAAAAACATTTTCATTTCACTCGCTCTACGTCGCTAATAAAATCCTTCCTTAGCTCCTCGGCTCGGAAATGAAAATGTAAAAAAACATTTTCATTTCACTCGCTCTACGTCGCTAATCAAAAAAATGAGAATAATATAAACAAAACAAAAACCGGCTCTAAGCCGGTTTTTGAAAACTTTTCTCGCGAGAAAAATTATTTCACAGCATCCTTTAAGGCCTTAGCCGGACGGAATTTAGGAACCTTTGTGGCGGCTACTTGAACTGTCTCGCCAGTGCGTGGATTGCGAGCAGTTCGGGCAGCTCGGTCCTTGACTGAGAAAATACCTAATCCCGCAATAGAAACTTCTTCACCTTTTTTGAGTGAGTCAATGATAGAATCTACTACTTTATCAACTACTCTTTCGGCTTGGGCTTTGGTGCCTTCCAAAACTTCATGGACGGCCTCAACTAAGTTTTGTTTATTCATGAATAATTTTTATTTATAATCCGATTTATAATACCGACCTTGGTTATTAATAGTATAAACCCAAAGGGTGATAAAAGGCAATAGTTTGGCCAATAATCATCTTAACGAGCAAATTCTATGACTCTAGTTTCTCGAATAATAGTGATTTTGATTTCACCCGGATATTTGAGCTCATTTTCTATTCTCAAAGCTATTTCTCGGGCAATTTTTTTAGCCTCTAAGTCAGAAACATCTTCAGGCTTTACAAAGACTCTTATTTCTCGACCAGCGGATATAGCATAACTTTTTTCTATACCCTGGAAAGAGTTAGCAATATCTTCCAAATCTTTTAATCGGCGCAAATAATTTTCAATACTATCTCGACGTGCTCCCGGACGAGAGCCAGAGATAGAATCAGCGGTTTTAACAATTACTGACTCTAAGGTTTCGTCAGGATATTCATCATGATGAGATTGCATTGCCTTAATAACTTCTTCACCAGCACCGAATTTTTCCAAAATTCTTCGTCCAATTTCAACGTGTGTGCCGGATACTTCATGGTCAACCGCTTTTCCTATATCATGTAATAAAGCTCCAGCTCGAGCCACTTTAGCATCAGCTCCCAATTCTTCAGCTAACATACCGGCCAAGTGAGCCATTTCCAAAGAGTGTTGCAAAACATTTTGACCATAACTAGTTCTAAAATGAAGTCGTCCTAAAATTAAAAGAATTCTGGGGTCTAAATTTAAAACACCAGCTTCATAAGCAGCTTGTTCACCTTTTTCTTTGATTATTTTAGATATCTCTTCTTTAGCTTTTTCCACCACCTCTTCTATTTTAGCTGGCTGAATTCTACCGTCAGTAATTAAGTTTTCTAAAGCTACTCGGGCAATTTGTCGACGAACCGGGTCAAAAGATGATAAGACAATTGAACCGGGAGTATCATCTATAACAACTTCTACACCGGTAGCTTTCTCAAATGATCTGATATTTCGTCCTTCTTTACCAATTATTTTACCTTTTATATCATCAGAAGGTATATCAACAGTTGTTGACATAATGTCGGGAACGGTTGAGGTTGTCAGTCTTTGAATGACTGAAGTCAGAATATCGCGAGCTTTTCTTTCTAATTTTTCTTCTCCGTTTAATTCCATCTTTCTCATTCTAACCTCCAAATCTTCCGCATAATTATTTTCCGCCTTAGCGATTATTTTCTCCCGAGCTTCTTCAATTGTCATCTGTGATATTTTCTCTAATTCGCTTTTTTTCTTTCCTTTCAATTGTTCCAGTTCTTCTTTAGTCTTTCTGATTTCTTCGGTCTTTGTCTTAATATTCTCGGTCTCCCTATCAAGGTCTAATTGTCTTTTGTCCAAAAGTTCATCTTTTTGCAAGAGTCGGTCTTCTAATTTTTTTAGTTTGGCTTCCTTGGCCTTTTCTTCCTCTTTAGCTTCCTGAATTATTTTATTAGCTTGATCCTCAGCTTCGCCAATAATGTTCTGAGCTTTGGTTTTGGCCTCTAAGAGAGTTTGCTTAATAGTTAATTCAATAGAACCTTTTTGGCCCAAGGTAATAAGCCAACGGAGGAAATAACCTAAAACTGCGCCACCTAAGACGGCTCCCCCTAGCAGTATAATAATTGTTAGAGTATACATAAAGAAACTCGGAAGAGAGTTTCTCAAATAGCTAATTTATTCTGCTCTTAATCAGTTTTTAGTCTTACAAACTAAAAGAAAGTCATTTCTAAAGTTGAAAATCGGTGCTAATGGTCGGTATAATGTTTTTTTCTTTAAAAGCATAGATAAACTAATTTGAGAACCTTTTTCCGCAAAAAACTAAATTAATAAAAACGCTTTTTGATAATATCAGGTTAAGAACTAATTGTAAAGAGAGTTGTTTTTTAAGCTTTTTTGATAAATATTTTCAAATACAAAAAACCACCTCTTTAGTGGTGGTTTTTTAAGGTCAAGAGATTGTTAGTTAATTCAAAATTATGTTGTTCTTTTGGGCTTGATAATATCATCAATGATTCCGTATTTTTTAGCTTCTTGGGCGGTCATATGAAAATCACGGTCAGAATCTTTTTCAATTTGCGCTAGAGATTTTTTAGTATTTTTAGCTAAAATTTTATTTAAGTTTTCTTTTATTTGTAAAATATGTTTGGCAGTAATAGCAATGTCGGAAGCTTGACCTTCGGTTCCGCCCAAAGGTTGATGAATCATAATGTCTGAATTAGGCAAAGCAAAACGTTTGCCGGGTTGTCCGGCTGAGAGAACAATAGCTCCACCGGAAGCCGCCAAACCAACACAAATAGTAGAGACTTCGGGGGCAATATGATTCATGGTATCCAAAATAGCTAAAGTCGCTGTCACTGAACCACCGGGCGAATTGATATAAATTTTTATATCTTTTTTAGAGTCTTCTGATTCTAAGAAGAGAAGTTGGGCAATAATAATATTAGCCACTTGGTCATCAATTGGTCCACCCAAGAAAATAATTCTTTCTTTTAAAAGTCGAGAATAGATATCGTAAGCTCTTTCGCCAAAAGGTGATTTTTCTATAACTGTAGGTATGAGAATCATGGTTATATAAACTTATTAAATAATAATTGATTATTAGCGACGTAGGGCGAACAAAATACAAAAACAAGGTTTTTGTATTTTTGAGCCGAGAAGCTAATATAGGTATAATACCGCGTGGCTCGGCCGCGCGCAAGGACGAGCGAAGCGAATTCGTATTATTACCTCGGGGCTTGCCCCGAGGGCATATATTAATTTGAGTATAGGATATTATTCTTTAATAAGCAATTCCAGCGTCTTTTCATTAATAATTGCTCTGGTTGTCATTTTAGACAATTGCTTTTTGGTTATTTCATCAAATTCTTGATTATAGTATTTAGCTAGACGATTTACTTCTTTATCAATTTCATCCGGTTCAGCTTTTATCTGTTCTTGTTCGGCAATTTTCTCAATTATCAAAGCCGCTTTTATTCTAATAATAGCATCTGGCTTCCAGGTCTCTTTTAATTCCTCCTCACTCTTTTTAAGATGATTTAAATAATCTTCAAATTTTAATCCACTAGCTTCAATTTGTCCTTTTAACTCATTCAACATTTTTTCTAATTCACTCTCTATTAAAATAAGAGGTAAATCAATATTCGTCTGGTTAGCTAATTTTTTGATAACAGCGCTTTTTTTCTTATCTAAATATTTATTTTTCTCAATTTGAGTCATATTTTCTTTTACCTTCTGTTTCATTTCAATTAAATCTTTAAAGCCAAATTCCTGAGCTACAGAATCATTAAGCGGTGATAAGTCAGTTTTTTTATCTTTTTCGGGAATATCTTTTTCTTGACTCATCTTTTTCTGTTGACGAGCGGTGGCAATTGCTTTTAAAACATCTTCCTCAATTATCTCGGCTGGCTTTTCTATTTTAGCTATTTCTTTTTTACTAATTTCTAAATAATTTTTAGGTAATGTAAATTCCGGTGTGATGGCGGTTATGATAGTAAATCCTAAAGGATTACCAAAAGCTAACTTGGTGATAGTAATATTTGGTCGGCCAATGGCATCAATTTTATTATCCTTAATTATGGTTGGATAAATATCTTTAATAGCTAAATCGGCCATTGTGAAAAGGACTTTTTCTTCGCCAGCCTTATTAGCCACCATTTCTAATGGAGCATGGCCGGGGCGAAAACCATCAATTTTTATTTCAGACTTTAATACTTCTAAAGCTTTAGAGCGATAGCTAGAAAATTCTTTCTCAGCCAACTCGCCCTTGATGGCTACAGAGCTATTGGGTGTTTTTTCAATTTTTACATCAATCATTGCCTTGTTAGGATAACAGCTAAGGGCAATTTTGGCAAATTTTTTAAATTCCGATGATGATTAAAGGTAAAACAAAAACCTGCTCTCGACTGAGGCAGGTTTTTGTGAAGTCTATTAAGACTTATCTCTATTCCTCTTCTACTACTTCTTCGTCCATAATCTCTTCATCTAAATCCTCCATCACTTCTTCATCTATTGGTTCTGGCACCCATAAATCTTCTTCCCAGTATTCTTCCTCAAACATTTCCGGCTCCCAGTACTCTTCGTCCATCATCTCTTCATCGTCAGCGACTCCTTCTGGCTCCCAGTACTCTTTGTCCGTATCAACAGACTCTGGTTCTGGTTGTGAGGCAACGCGAGTAGAGAAGACATAAATCCCAGCCAAAGCTAAGATTATAACGATAATAACAATACCAATGATCGGCCCTTTGGTCTCTGGTTCTTGGTTGTTGTTCTCAGCGGGCATATTGTTTTCGTTTTCCATAGAATTTTTATTATTTATAAATATTACTTATAAGATCTTATTTTGATGCTTTTGCGACTATTACACATCAAAACAAGATAAAACTATTAAATAAAATAGATTCCAACTATTTTCTTTATCATATCATTTTTATAACTAAACAAGCAAATAACTGGGGATAAATAGAAACGAAAGTGCTTAAAAGGAATTCTTGTTCTTATTTTCTAACTCTTAAAATTATTTAGTGGAACTATATTTTTCTTGATAAAGTTCTAGTGAATGTTTAATGGCCTCCAAAGCTTTATCTTTACCTTGCCAATCTTTCACTACCACTTTCTTCTTCTGTAAATCTTTATAAACACTGAAAAAGTGCTTAATTTCAGCCAAAATATGTTCATCTACATCTTTAATATCTACAATTTCCTTAAAGCGTGGGTCTTTGACCGGCACAGCTAATATTTTAGAATCACCTTCACCATCATCAATCATCGGTAAAAGGCCAATAGGTCGACTCTCCACTAAAACGCCCGGCAAAAGTGCTTCATGTGATAAAACCATAATATCCAAAGGGTCACCATCATCCCAGAGAGTTTGCGGGACAAAACCATAATTGAATGGATAATGCATTGGTGAATAAAGAACTCGGTCCATAATAATCAGACCGGTTTCTTTGTCCAATTCATACTTAACTCTTGATAATTTAGGTATTTCTATAATTGTTTTGAGTTTTTCGTTTTCCCCATAAGGGACATCGTGCCATAAATTCATATTTTTATTATTTAAGCTATTAATTTGCTATTTCATTATCTTCTTTTTTAGCTTCATCTTCAAGCTCTTCTTCTTTGTCGTCAACTTGTTCTAGGTTTTCATCAGCACCTTCTTGTTCATCAGCTTTTACTTCATCTCTCTCTTCAATTATTTCTGATATTCCTAAGTTTTTGTCTTTAGCTAATAATTCCTTATCAGATGGTGGCAAGTCAGCCGGTGGAATAATATCTATTCTAAACCCTGTCAATTTAGCCGCCAAGCGAACATTTTGTCCACCTTTGCCAACAGCTAAAGAAAACTGGTCAGCGGAAACCGAAACCTTAACCTCTCTATTTTCCTTATCTATTTCTAAACTGCTAATCTTAGCCGGACTTAAAGCATTAGTGATAAATTCTTCTATTGAATCTGACCATTCTATAATATCAATTTTTTCTCCACCCAATTCTGAAATAACTGTAGCTACTCTAGCTCCTCGGCCACCAACACAAGAACCAACTGGGTCAATACTGGAATCATGTGATAAAACAGCGATTTTGGTTCTACTGCCAGCCTCACGAGCAATGGCTCTAATCTCTACTACACCATTTTTAATTTCCGGCGCTTCAGCTTCAAAGAGTTTTTTAACAAATTCGGGATGAGCTCGTGATAATTTTAAATTAATTCCACGTGGGGTTTCTTCTACTAAATAGAGATAGGCTCTGATTCTTTCACCTTGGCGATAGAATTCTCCGGGTATTTGTTCGTCGTAAGGCAGAAAACCGACAGTTCGTCCAAGGTCTATATAGACATTACCGCGGTCTATTTTTTGAACTTTACCACTAATAATTTCTCCCTCTCTTTCCCTATATTCTTCCAAAACAGATATTTTTTCAGCCTCTCTAATTCTTTGAATAATAACTTGTTTAGCAGTTTGGGCAGCAATACGACCATAATCTTCTTTGGTATCTAAAGGAAAAATCACTTCTTCATTCAATTGGACATCTTTTTTGATTCTGCGGGCATCTTCTAAAGTAATATGGTGCTCTGGATTGAAAAGCGGCCTTTCGTCATCTTCAGCTACCTCTTCTTCTTTATCCATTCTAACCAGAGATTCATCCACTGCTATTTTAACTTGCACAAAATCAGTTTTACCGCTATCTAAGTCAAAATGAGCCCTAATAATCTGACCCTTTTTACCATAATCCTTTTTATAGGCAGCCGTAATAGCGTCCTCAATAGCTTGGATTATTTTTTCTCTAGGAATATCACGTTCTTCTTCTAATTGTTCCAGGGCTGATTTTAAAGTTTTTAAATCAATCATAAATTATTAGCTTAAATCTTAAAAAAATCCCAACTTCCTCTCGGAACGGGATTGCCTAACTTTTCTAATAATATCTTTAATCAAAACAATTGTCAAACTTGGCGGGAGTGTCGGTCTTTAACATAATTGAAGTATTATTTACTATAAAAATATTTTTCTAATTCTTGGCTTGAAATAAATCTACTTGCTTGATTAAAGATAGCTTTTATCGTCCCTCTTTTTAATGTTTGATGATGAGGAATAACTAAAACTTGCTTATGAAAACTTGCTTTTCTGACTAATTTTGCATGACTGCCTTTTTAGGGGATCATTTCAAAACTAAAAGATTCAAGAATTTTTACAATTTTCTTAGAATCTAACGGTCTCAATTTAGGCATGCTGGGGTAATTCGTAATTAACTAAGATAGATGGCTGGCGAGAATAATCAAAATCTGTTACATTTTCGCCTTTAAAATAAAGAGAGACTACTTCTTCAATATTTTTTACTAACTGATCTAAGTTATCCGCTTGGGTGACAATAGATAAATCAATTCCTTCGTTCGGCAACATAAGAATTTTCTTCTTTATATATCCTAAATTGGGCAATTGTTTTCATATAAATATCATTGTAGTAAAAAGTATAAAGAAATCAATATAGCCCTCGGGGCTTTGTCCCGAGGTAATATATCTGCCTTTTGAGTTTTTTAATTCCAAAATATTATAGGAGAGTTATCAACATTTTTAATCTCTTAACATTGTCCTAGACTTTTTTAAGTGGTAAAATATACTCGGTTTGTATTTTAACTTTTAATAACTTTTAATATATTTTTTATGGATGAACAAAATCAAGTAGTCGGTGACCAAAAACAAAATATTAATTTCAAACAACCGGCTATAATCATCATCGCAATAATCGTCATTATTTTATTACTAGCCCTAGTTCTGGCCTTTCGTTCTGGAGTAGAGGTGTCCCCAAGACCTGAAGAGGAAGATGTAATAACAGGTGGTCTAACTCGAGCCGAATTAGAATATTTAGAACGAGAAATGGCTCGCGGGATTGAAGCTCGTCCACTAACTGAAGCCGAAATAGCTTATTTAGAAAGAGAAATGGCTCGTGGAGTTGAAACTCAGCCATTAACCGACGCCGAAATAGCTTATTTAGAAAGAGAAATGAGTCGTTAATTTATTTTATTATCAAAAAATTTAATATTTAATATTTAAAAAAGCTTATGTCCATCACTAAAAGAATCTCATTATCAGCCCTAGCGATATTCACTTTAGTTGCCCTTGTCGGGCCAGTAATAGGACAAGCAAATTGGACACCGGCACCAGGAACTCCGCCGGAGGGCAACCCATCTCCACCGATTCATACGGGCGATGAATATCAAGAGAAAAATGGAGTTTTAAAAGCTCTTGGTTTGATTACTAGAACCCTAGATGTTTTTATTAATGGAACTTATACTGGAAGTGTATTAAAGATTAGAGAAAATACTACAAAGTTTCCTAATTATAACGATTATGCTGTTTCCATTGCCACTTATGGAGCAGTTGGTGGAAATAATGGCAGAAAAGGAGGTTTAATAGTTCAGGCTGGTTGGAGTAATACTACCAGCACCATAGCTCAATTTTCAGCCTTGACTTCAGGATATCTTGAAGTTCCTAGGATGACAATATTAAGCAGTGGTCGGGTTGGTATCGGAACAACTAGTCCCGATACTCAAATTAATGACGCAGACGGAAATAAGGTTGGTGATGTTCTGCTTCATGTAACTGAATGGATAAAGGCCAAAGGTTTAAGGGCGGACGATATCATTGTTGACAACTTAACTGTCAACGATAATTTTTATTTTGAAGATTATTTACTAGGATTTTGGAAGAAAGTTTCATCAGAATCACCTCATATTTATTATGATGAAGGCGGTGTGGTTGTTGGAGATACTGGTGCAAGAAATCCCATTCAGTCAATATATGGAGGCATAGGTAAATTGACAGTTTATGATGGTGATATCTGGTTGACGAATAAAGCTGTGACTAGTGACAAAATTACAAAAACATATTATTACCAGTTGTTAGCAGAACATATATCTAGAGAATCAGTAGGAACCTACACAAATGCCAATGATTCAACATATAGATGTCCGTTTGATATTGAGCAAAATAATGACGAGGGTTTGTCGACAGTTGGAAATTGTACACTCATAGGTAATGATAATGATCCTCAATATGATGATTTAATAGAGACGTATATTGATTATGGATTACCAAAAGAAATAACTATCTACGATGAAGGATATACACCCTATACAAGTTTCGCAAGTATGAAACCAAGGGGAGAAAGGGATAATGAAGTTTTCTGTTATGATTGGTATGAGGACCAAGGTCCTCGGGCTAAATATTATGAAGTATTTGTTCGGCAAACATCAGCTGAGGAACAATTTTTTCCTGGAATAGGTTCGCTTGCTTTTTTTGACCAGAAAAATGAGCCTTATGCTGGGTATATATCTGCCGACGATGGTAAGATTAAGTTAGGGCAAGGATTTAGACATTTTCAAGACCAAGGAAATTTTGATAAACCTGATATGTATTTAGGGAACCTTAATCCTTTTATGACTATCAACTATAGAGTATCGGATAATACTAAGATTGGAAACATTGGTATTGGTACCGTAGATCCTCAAGAGAGATTTCATGTTGTTGGAAGAACTAGGCTTGTTGGAGAATTAAATTCTTTCGGTGGCGCTAATTTCTTACAAGGCCGTGTCGGTATTGGAACAAGTTCACCAGCAAGAAACCTCCACATATTTAGTAACAGCTCTGACCCGGTATTAGCAGTAGAACGAAGAGATTCTACTGACTCAACCAAAGATGGTGCTTTGTTGTTTATT
>DSBD01000026.1 GCA_011049365.1 Candidatus Vogelbacteria bacterium | reverse complement strand
GCCCAAACAAAGAATATGTTATTAACGAGAAAGGAAAGGAATTATTGAAGGAGTTAGAGAATAAATAGGAAAAAGGATGGTTATTTTGATTTTTATGAAAAAGTAGAATCTTTAAATAGCGATTTAAGCATTTTGAATGGAATCTTTGAATGTGTTGAATAGGGTCTTCACAATTTCACAAAATACTCTAAATGGCAGATAATCCTTTATTCATAAGGCTTTCCCGCTTGCTATTTTTCCAATTAATATATATAGAATTAGAGGATTACCAGTTTTTATAGTGAAAAATGGTAATCCTCTAAAACGTAGAAAATATAAGGGTTTCTGCGTTTTTTTATTATATGGGATGGTGATAGTGGCTCTAAAATATGGAGAAAATAAGGAAAAAAATAGCCAAAAAACCCTTTTTCAGCAGTCTGAAAGCCTTGCAAAATAAGGGCTTTAGCGAAATATTGTCGTAGAGGCGTTTTTTAAGACTGGTTAAGGTGATTGGTCATATTTTTTAAAATAGGCGCTTAAAATGGCTTATTTTAGGTGTGGGCTGAAAGCCTTATTTTATAAGGGTGTCAGTGAGGTGGAACGTAGGGGTCGGATTCATCCGACCCGTCCCATCCTTCTGTCATTGCGAGCTTTCGAAGAAAGCGCGGCAATCCCGTACTCATGGGGGACATTCTTCTTTTGTATTCCCGCACTTATGGCATTAAAAGGGGGACTGACTTCTTTTATTTCCCCGCATTTATACTAGGCGAAAAGTAAAGCCTGTCCCCCTATTATTAATCCCAAATTATTTTCTTCAAAAAAGCAGGGCTTTTAACAACCGATGCAGTATAAAAATAACAGTCTATTTTATACAAAATTACAATTTTTCTTGAAAAAATTAGAAAAAATCAAACTTTTTTCAATTTTTTCAAATTATTTTCCTAATTTTTGCCATACAGTAGTCACAGCACTGTGATATAATTATATAAAATATCTAATTTTAACTAAAAAAGCAGTTATCGGAACTAATGTGATTCAAAATACTTCTTTGCAGAATACTACTAAAATAATTGAGCGCTTGAATTTTACTAAAAACGATTTGATTGAGGGAGAATATGCCAAAAATAAAAGATTTACCAAAACATAAAAGGCCCAGAGAAAAACTGTCTGAAAGGGGAGCAGAAAATTTAAGTGATGCTGAACTTTTGGCAATCCTTATTCGTACTGGTCGGGCCGGTAAAAGTGCTTTGGATATTGCCAGGGAAACCTTGAAAAAATTTCCTTTATCAAAACTTCTGGCAGTTTCAATTAATGATCTTACCGGTATTAAAGGATTCGAAGATACTAAAGCTATCACTGTCAAAGCAGCTTTGGAGCTTGGCAGCCGTGCGGTTGGCTCATTTAATGATTCACTCCCCATCCTTGGCTGTGTGAGAGACACCGTTGCCCAGCTTACTGACTTGAGAGGCAAGCAAAAGGAATATTTTATGGTGCTATATCTCAATGCCCGCAAGCAGCTCATTCATAAAGAAACTATTTCTATCGGCACATTAACACAAACGCTGGTGCATCCGCGCGAAGTTTTTGAACCGGCTATACGCCTTCTTGCCTCCTCAATTGTACTGGCGCACAATCATCCATCAAAAAACAGGGAAGTGTCTGATGAGGATATCAAGTTAACTGAAAAATTGATTCAAGCGGGCACGATTCTTGATATCGAAGTACTTGACCATATCATCATCACCGATGATGGTTATATCAGTTTTAAGGAGGAAGGATTACTTTTTAAGTAAAATAAAAACTATGTCACAACTAAAAAACATTGAAGCAATCGAAAAAAGACTCTGGGGTGCTGCGGATACGCTTCGGGCAAATTCCAATTATGCCAGCAATGAATATTTTATGCCGGTGATGGGTTTGGTATTTTTGCGTCATGCGTACAGTCGTTATTTGGCGGTAAAAGATGAAATCATTGCCAGCCTGCCGACACGCGGGGGCAAAACCCCGGAGTTGACCAAAAAGGATTTCAGCAAAAAATCCGCAATTTTCCTACAACCCAAAACTCAATTTGATTATCTGGTAGCTCTCAAAGACAGCGATGATCGCGCCAAGGCCATTATCGATGCGATGGAATCGATTGAAGGAGATTATGAAACCCTGCGCGGCGTGTTGCCCAAGAAAGAATATCGTGAACTTGATAATGAAATATTAGGTCAACTACTTCGGGCGTTAAATCCTGAAGAACTTAAAAAAGTATCGGGTGATGTATTCGGCAGAATTTATGAATATTTCCTTACTCAGTTTGCCGATCAAAAAGCCCATGATGGCGGGGAGTTTTTTACGCCTATTTCGCTGGTGTCACTTATCGCCAATGTATTAGAACCCAAAAAAGGCACAGTGTTTGACCCAGCATGCGGGAGCGGCGGGATGTTTGTCCAGAGTGCTCGTTTTGTGGAGAATCTGCACGAAAACCCAAACGATAAATTGAGTTTTTACGGGCTTGAAAAAAACGGCACGACGATCAATCTGGCAAAAATGAATCTGGCAGTGCATGGCTTGGTAGGGGATATCAAAAAAGCAATAAGTTACTACGAAGACCCGCACGATTTATATAAAAAGGCCGACTTTGTGATGGCAAATCCGCCGTTTAATGTGGACGAAATTGACGCAGATAAAATAAAAAACGATCCCCGGTTGCCGTTTGGCCTGCCCGGAGTGAACAAGAAAGGCAAGGTCAGTAATGGCAACTATATCTGGATCAGTTATTTTTATAGTTATTTAACCAATACAGGGCGAGCCGGTTTTGTGATGTCTTCGCAAGCTTCAAGCGCAGGCAAGGGCGAAGCCAAAGTACGGGAAAAACTTATTGAGACCGACCACGTAGATGTTATGATTTCCATTCGTTCCAACTTTTTCTATACCCGAACCGTTCCGTGCGAACTGTGGTTTTTCAATAAAGCGAAACCGGAAGAACTTAAAGACAAAGTCCTGATGATTGACGCGCGCAATATCTTCCGCAAAGTAACGCGCAAAATCTATGATTTCAGTCCGGAGCAGTTGCAAAATATCCTCTCTATTATCTGGCTTTATCGGGGTGAAACCAAGCGTTTTCATGATTTGGTGATGAATTATATTTCCGACACGCTCAATGAAGCCGTGCAAAGCATCGCTCCGGCGCAAGACTATGAAACCGTTTTTGCCAAACTCAATAATGAGCTTCAGCCGTTTCTGGCTGCACTTCCCAAAGACGGAAAACAGGCAGAAACAGTTAAAGAGTTAGCCGACTGTCTGCAAGTGTACAAAGATAATTGCCAAACATTTACCAAACTGGCGCAAGAAAAAAGCGCATGGTTGAGAAAGCAAAATAAAGACAATATTAAACTTACCGAAGCGCTGAAGGAGATAGCACCGCTGGCAGAGGAAAATAATAAGCTCATCAAGGAAGCCGAGTTGATGTATCGACTTGCAAACCGCTTGATTGATGTGTGCCTCAATACTTACAATTCCAAAGAGAGCGACAAGTGGAATATAAGAGAGGTTACCAATTTGAAAAAACAAACCGAAGAGGCGCGCGACACTGCTGTTAATCAACTAAAATTAGCCCGCTATTTCCACCATCAAGCGGAGTGGCTTGTCGAACGTTTCCCGGAAGAAAAATTCCGCGATGTGGAAGGATTGGTGAAGCTGGTGGACAGAGCCGAACTCAAAGAAAACGACTGGAGCCTGACGCCGGGCAGGTATGTGGGCGTAGCGCCTGAGGAAGAAGATCCGGACTTCGATTTTGGTGAAACCATGCACACCATTCATGCTGAATTGGAGAACTTGAACCAACAATCCTCTGATTTGGCGAAAAAAATTAATGAGAATTTTAGGAAGTTGGGAATATGAAAATAAACCAAAAAGTAAAATTAGGTGATATTTGTACAATCAGAACAGGTAAGCTTGATTCTAATGCTGCAATTGAAGGTGGTAAATACCCTTTTTTTACATGTGCTCAAGAAACGTTCAGTATAGACAAATTTGTATTCGATACAGAAGCGGTATTACTTGGAGGAAACAACGCAAATGGAATATTTCCACTTAAGTATTATCAAGGGAAATTTAACGCTTATCAAAGAACTTACGTTATTGAGTCAAAAGACGGGAATAAAGCATTAAACAAATTTATTTATTTCTCGCTTCGACCTTTTTTAGACTATTTCAAAAGTGCATCTATAGGAGCTGCAACACAGTATTTAACAAAACCAGTTTTAGACAATCTAAAAATTAATTTACCAGATATTGACACTCAAAGAAGCATAATTGACATTGTATATGCTTACGACGACCTCATCGACACCAACCGTCGGCGGATACAGCTTTTGGAAGAAGCGGCGCGGCTCTTATTCCGAGAGTGGTTTGTGTATTTCCGTTTTCCGGGGCATGAGAAAGTGAAAATAGTTGATCGTGATGGAAGGAAAATGCCTTCAGATTGGGATTATTTACCGTTTACAAAGATAAAGATATTTAAGAAAGCTCCACTTGGTGTGCCAGTATTTACTGATATCCGTCAATATTATCAAACTTCAGAAATAGATAGCACGACTATTACCGGGGATGGAAAAGAAGTTGATTATGAGAACAGACCGAGCCGGGCAGATATAGCACCAAGAATTAATACAGTATACTTCGCAAAAATGAAGGACACAGATAAAGTCTTGTATTTTAACAAGGGAAATTCTTTTTTGCTTGAAAAAATATTGTTATCAACCGGAATGGTTGGATTTACTACAGATGAAAAATATTTAGGCTTCTTATTTGGCCTTTTGAAATCTTACGAATTTGTTCAATATAAAAATAATTTTGCAACAGGAGCCACACAGGTGTCTCTTAATAATGCCAGTTTGAAAAAAATCAAAGTGTTATTTCCTAAATTGAATTTAGTAGAGTTGTATTCTGAGATTGTTAATCCTTTACTTGAAAAATGCTCTCTATTAAGAAACCAAAACCAAAAACTTGTCCAAGCTCGGGATTTATTATTACCGCGGTTGATGAGCGGTGAGATTAAGGTGTAAACTTATGAAAAAACTACCTGATAACCAAATCGCTTTTTATAAATCACCGGACGGCTCGGTGAATATTGAGGTATTGTATGCCGAAAAAATATTTGGCTTACTCAAAAGAAAATGGCAGAACTTTTTGATACAACGCCTCAAAATATAACCCAGCATCTCAAAAACATCTATGCAGAGGGCGAAGCTGACCAAACGGCAACTTGTAAGGATTTCTTACAAGTTCAAAAAGAAGGGGAAAGAGAAGTCAAAAGAAACATATCTGCGGGCAAGAGTGGCCATGAGTGTGCGTAGGATCTTACTTTAAAAAGTATTAAAAATATCGGGTAATACAGGATAAAAACTATATTTCTGACTTTGACCGGGAAGTCAAAAAATTACTTAATTCAAAGAAGGAAAAATTATGATCTATTTAAACGAGGATACTTTGGTTCAACAAACAACCGCTGATTACTTAAAAAATAATCTTGACTGGGATTCGGTATATGCCTACAATCAGGAGACATTTGGACCAGATAGTCTTTTGGGTAGAAATTCAGAACGTGAGGTGGTGCTTACACGTTATCTTAGGCAGGCGCTTAAAGAATTCAATCCGGGACTTCCTGAAACCGCCTACGATGAAGCCGTGCGTCAAGTGGTGGATTATTCTCAGAGCCAGTCAATGCTCTCTTCCAACTTTGATAAATACAAACTGTTTAAAGACGGTGTGCTGGTTTCTTTTCAAGGTGAACATGGGGAGATAAAAAGAGAACGGCTCAAGATATTTGATTTTAATGAAGCGACCAACAATCACTTCTTGGCAGTACGCGAATTATGGGTGCAGGGTGATTTATACCGCCGGCGGATTGATATTGTGGGGTTTGTCAACGGCATCCCGCTTCTATTTGTCGAATGCAAAAATATTCATAAAGACCTCAAACAGGCCTACCAAAGAAATTTTGCTGATTACAAAGATACTATCCCGCACTTCTTTCATTATAATGCGATAATCATGCTGGCCAATGGCGAAAAAGCAAAAATCGGCACCATTACTGCTGGTTTTGAGCATTTTCATGAATGGAAGCGCTTGTCAGAATCCGATCATGGTGCGGTGGATATGGAAACTCTTCTGAAGGGTGTTTGCGACCAGAAAAATTTCATGGATATCTTTGAAAACTTCATTGTCTATGATGATTCCAGCGGCAGACAAATAAAAGTACTGGCGAAAAATCACCAGTATCTGGGTGTTAATCAGGTCATTAAAGCCCTGAATAATCCCTATAGAGTCAAAGGAAAACTCGGTGTTTTCTGGCATACACAAGGTGCCGGGAAAAGTTATTCCATGGTGTTTTTCACTACCAAGGTACATCGTAAAATCGGCGGTAATTATACTTTCTTGATCTGTACTGATCGAGATGACCTGGATACTCAAATATATAAAACCTTTGCCGGATGCGGCGTGGCGGATAACGACAAAACACCCTGCCGACCCAGCAGCGGCAGACATTTGGCAGAACTTATGAGTCAACAAAAGGCCTATGTTTTTACCACCATTCAAAAATTTAATCAAGAAGTTGACCCGGATGAAGGCTACACCAGGCGAGATGACATTATTGTGATCACCGACGAAGCGCACCGTACTCAATACGGCACTCTTGCCTTGAATATGCGTAATGCCTTGCCAAAAGCCAACTTTATCGGCTTTACCGGAACACCGTTATTTAAGGATGATCAGATTACCATGCAGGTATTTGGCCAGTATGTTTCCACTTATGATTTTCAACGATCGGTAGAGGATAAATCGACCGTACCGCTCTATTACGATTCGCGGGGTGATACCCTGGGTGTAGCCACCAATGATATTAATGAGCGGATTGCCGAAAAACTGGAAGAAATTGAAATTAATGATATCGATGTTAGCCAGCGGTTGGAAAGAGAGCTGAAGCGCGAGTATCACATCATCACCGCAGAAAAACGTCTCAATCAAATTGCCCAGGATTTTGTCCAGCACTACACTACTTCTTGGGAGGCCGGCAAGGCGATGTTGGTGTGCATTGATAAACTAACCTGTGTGCGGATGTATGAATTGATCGGACAATACTGGGAACAAAAAGTAGAGGAAATTAGAGAATCCGGGAACGGGGTCGCGGGAGAAGAAAGGGAGTATCTTTCTAATCAACTCATCTGGATGAAAGAAACCAAGATGGCAGTCATCGTAAGCGAAGAGCAAGGCGAGGTAGAGAAATTTAGGAAATGGGATTTCGATATCACACCTCATCGGCGGCTTATCAAGAATGGTTTCGAACTCTCCGATGGAACGCGAATCGATGTGGATTCTGCTTTTAAAAAAGAAGAACACCCCTTTAGAATTGCCATAGTTTGCGCAATGTGGTTGACCGGGTTTGATGTGCCGAGTTTGGCAAACCTCTATTTGGATAAACCGCTCAAAGCTCATACACTAATGCAGGCCATAGCCCGCGCCAACCGGGTAAACGGTGATAAAAACAATGGTCTTATTATTGATTATTGTGGTATTCTCAAGAATTTACGCAAAGCACTTGCTACCTTTACCGGTGCGAGCGATACGGGCAGGACTGGCGGATTGGGACCGGATGAGGTGGATCCAACCAAAGCCAAGGAAGAATTACTTGAAAACTTAAAGCAAGCGATTGACTTGGTAGGTGATTTCTTGAGTGAGAGAAAAACGACACTTGATGCAATTATAAACGCAAGCGGGTTTGAAAGAAATAAGGCGATTGTCATGGCGGTTTCGGTGGTTAAAAACGCGGTGAATAAAAATGATGAAACCAGAAAGAAGTTTGAGGTCATGTGTCGCGAAGTATTTATTAAATTTAAAGCGTGTCTGACAATTCCCGGCGTAAATGCTTATCGCAGCCAATACAGCGCGATAAATATTATCTATAAAAGCCTTCAAGAAGACCGAAAGAAAGCAGATATTAGCGATATTATTAAGCAGCTGCATGAAGTTATAGATGAATCGATTGCCGTTGCGCCTGATAAAGCCAAGGAACCCAACAAGCAGTATGATATAAGTAAAATTGACTTTGATAGATTGCGGGCAGAATTTGAATATACTAAGATTAAAAATACTGTCGTGCAAAGTCTTAAAAGCGTGATTGAGAAAAAATTGGAACAACTTATCCAAAGAAATCCGCTCCGAATAGATTTTCAAGAGCACTATGAAAAGATAATTAAGGAGTACAATAAAGAAAAAGACCGCCAAAATATTGAAGCCACCTTTGAGGCACTATTGAAATTTGTGCAAGAATTGGATGAAGAAGAAAATCGGGCTATACGAGAGGGGCTGGATGAAGAGACCCTGGCTATTTATGATCTTTTGATAAAATCAGATTTAAAACCCAAAGAACTTCAAAAGATAAAGAAGGTATCTAAAGAACTGCTAAAAATACTGAAAGAAAAACTGAAAGATATATATAGGTGGCAAGATAGAGAGCCCACAAGAGACGGTGTAAAAGTTCTAATTCAAAATTTCTTGTGGGATGAAAAAACCGGATTACCTGTAGAGTATTACACCCAAAATGATGTATATAAAAAAGCCGAAGCTGTTTTTTATCATGTTTTTCGTGCATACCCCGCGGTGCCATCGCCGTACTATGCCACAGCAGCAAGTTAGGGAGTGGCACAGGGGATACATCACATTTTCTTTGCTAATTAATATTTAACTTTTTAAATTAGATAAATAGGGGAAGTCCCCTATTTGATTTGTTAATAAAAAAATTTAAATTTTTATGCATGATGCAAAAAAAATAAAGAATAGAAAGTAGGAAACTATTATGAAACTCGATACCAAAATTATTGACTTTCTTATCGACATAATGGAATTTTGTGAAAGAGATCCTTATTTATCTAAAGAATTAATTAAAGAAAGAGAAAGATTTTTTACTACCACTCCTGAGTTGTATTATAAAACATTTGAAGAAATAAATTCCGTCGAGAAGAGGTTTGCCGATTATTATATTTTTACTTGTGTTTCTCAATATTATGAAACGAGTCCCTTAGAAGTTTTTTTATCCAAGAATTTATTTAAATATAATAAAAAAGACCAAAATATCCTCCTGGGATTTAGAAATGATATCTTTGATATCTTTAACATTGTCAAAGTTGTGGTGGGTTCTTATTTTATAGCTAAGAATTTTACTTCTAATCAAGAATATAAAGTGTGGGAAAGTAATGCTACCTATCAAATTAAAGAAGGAGATCATGTTGTAGGACGCATTTTGCCTTATGAAACAGATTATGCTTTATGCAATTTTAATATATTATGCCCAAAAGATTTTACCTATTCATTAAAAAGATTACAGAGAAATGACCCTTTTAAGATTATTCATTCAATTACTCCTTTAATGATAGAGAAAGAAATTTACCAGGCATGTCAAAATTTTAATGTAGAGGAAAACAGTCTGGAATTTGTAGAAAAAAAGCTAAAACATTTTTTAAAAAAATATTTAGGAAAAAAAGCGCCTTCTATCAAAAATCTTAGAAAGAAGATAAATAGAATTACCGATCCTTTTCCTCTAATGAGAGAATTGTCGGGAAAATTTAATTTTTCCTCTGATGATGAATTAATAGAATTTCAGAAAATATTTATGGATTTCTGGAATCTTTCTTCCCGTGATGAATTTCAGGGAGAATCTCCCCAGGAAGTTAATGAACAGAGTATGGGACCCCAGGAAAGAGAATTGATTCTGGATTTAATACGCCAGATTCAATCGAGCATTAATCCGGATAATTTCTCCAATCAAGAAGAATTAGACAAAGCGATTAAGAAATGTCAGGATGAATGGCTTCAGCAACCCCAGGAAGAGCTTGACCATAAAACCCCCTGGGAAGTAATTTCAGATGAAAGAAAAAGATTGGGAAGCCCAAGAAAAGGTTTCCCTATTTCAATGACCATGACACCTTTAAGTTGTGGAATGAAGGAAGAATATATTGATTTAACCAATTTAAGCAAAAAGGATAGTCCTCTGGCAGAAGATTTAGAAATTTTTGTAAACTATTTTATAAAAAATCGCGTAAAGGTTACTTTAAAAAACAAATGGATTCCTTTTAAGCATATAAAATTAATAGAGGAAGATTTTATAAATAAAGATAGTTTTATTTCATTGGGTGAGGAAGAAAAAAGAGGGGAAGAAGTTAGTAAGAGATATATCTATTTTATAGATATATTGTCTCGAGCAGCAAAGTTTATTTATACAGACAAAAAGGGTTGGATTAAGGTAAATGTTGATCATTTTAAAGAATTTTGTGAGAAGTCTTATGGAGAAAAGCTATTTGAGTTGTTTTTCATCTGGGTTGAAAAAGCGAATTGGACAAAGTTCCTGGCTACTAATTATTGGGATAATCAGGCTAAAGAATATCAGGAAAATTTTATTACCTTACTTTATTGTATTGATGAATATAGGATAAATAGAAAAATAGATATGGAAGAATTTGTAATTAAGCTCTATACCCCCAAGAAAAAAGAAGTAAAATTTTCTAAAAGCGTACTTAGTGATTTAGCTTCAGCAATAGAGACGATTCTAATAGAATATTTACAATGGCTGGGGGTAGTCAGAACTCAAAAGGGAGACCTATTTCCCGGGATAAAAATTAAGGTTATTAAAAAATTTTGGATTACTCCTAATGGTAAAAAATTAATCAATAAAATGATAGATTATTATATTAAAACAGGGAGGATGTAATAAAGATAAAAAACCAATAGAGTATTTTCAGGAATGCCCTTTTTCTACAGCAAAGAAGAAAAGGAGAGGAACGGAAAAGTTTTATTTACTTATATATTCTATACTATGGTCAATAGCTGATTTTATCTTTTCAATCTCCATCTCTTGTACTTTTTGAGAAAAAGGTTCAAAAGAAATATTTCCCGTATAGCCAAGTTTGAGGAGCAATTCTATCTGTTTTTTGGTTTGAAGCCTATCTTGTGCAGTGACTAAAACACGATGATTATCTCTGTATTCTTTAACGGGGATATTGCATTCTACCCCGGAGATGTGGATTAGTCCGGTATAAGAGATATTATAATCGTTTTTAATTGTGTCAAAGGTATCAGGACCGATATGATGATGGAAGGTGTCATGAACAATTTTATAGACAGGACAATCTGATTCTTGAATAGCTTTCATTGCTGTAACTATCGAACTAAGAGAACATTCCTCAAATCCCAAAGGCTCTAAATAACCTTGCATTCCGCTGTCCTGAAATAAGGGACCAAAAGATTTTAAAGCTTTTACTGTTTCCTTAAAAATTTCCTCTGGATTTCTTTTATCATTAACATCATTATTAGGGCACAATACAATTGC
>DSBD01000017.1 GCA_011049365.1 Candidatus Vogelbacteria bacterium | reverse complement strand
TTTTTGTGCGGGTAGGGAGAATCGAACTCCCGGCTCAACCTTGGGAAGGTCGCATTTTACCACTAAACCATACCCGCTTTTTATTATTTCTTTGAATTACCAAAAGAACAAATAATTCCAAAAACTCTTTCCTTCTAACTCGTCATTATAATTGGTAGTAGGCAAGTCTAAATTGCTCTCTTCATTGTCTATAACAGCAATAACTCTTTCTCCAGGCCTAGCCATCATAAAATCTTGACGAATGACTTTTTCTATACCTCTTTTTGTCTGTAAATCGTCTAAATCTGAAATTAATTTTTCATATTGAGACTTTAAATTACTTAACCGGTTCGCTGTGGCTAGCTCCTTTTCTTTGGCTCGACGGCTATATTCAAAAGCTCTCCAAACCGATTGAAACATAAACAAGACGGCCAATAAAAGTAAAAAAATAGATAATTTAGAATAAAGTAATCTAATAGTTTTTCTGCTAATTTGAAAACTTTTCATTTGTAATATATAATACTATCAATGATTTATGGACGCAAACATAAAAAAATCTTCAGAATAGTTAGTGCTACTTTGGGTATTCTAATTGCCATTAGTATGATTATAATGTTCTCTTTTCCCTTTCTATTCTGAACGCATCATTTTTAGAAAAGCATCTTGAGGAATATTAACTTTTCCCATTTTTTGCATTTTCTTTTTGCCTTTCTTTTGTTTTTCCAACAACTTCATTTTTCTAGTTACATCACCACCATAAAGATAACCGGTCACATCTTTTCTTAAAGCAGCAATTGACCTAGAAGCAATAATTCGACCTAAAGCTTTAGCTTGGATTTTAATAGTTATTAATTGTTTCGGTAATATTTTTTTAAGTTTTTCAACTGAAGCTAGGGCTTCTTTTTCTAATCTTTTCCGAGACACTATTTTAGAAAAAGCATTAACAGATTCACCACCAACTAAAATATCCAGACGAACCACGTCAGCTGAGCGAGATTCAAGCCGTGTATAAGAAAAGCTGGCGAAGCCAGAAGACAAACTTTTTAAATTATCAAAAAAATTGCGCATTAGTTCTCTAAGAGGCATTTCCATTTCAATCAAAGTCCTATTATCCCCAAAATTATCAGTTTTGACTATTTGAGCTTCATAATCATAAGCTAATTGAACTATACCATTTAAGTATTCAATTGGAGTAATTATCCTAATCAAAACCCAATCTTCTTTAATGGTGAAATTTTTGGTGTCTTCAGGAAAAAGATGGGGAGCATATATCTCCTCTATTTTACCACTATTTTTATTAATTATTTGATAACTTATAGTCGGAGAGGTAATAATCGGCAATAAATTGAATTCTCTCTTTAATCTTTCAGTAGTTATTTCAACATGAAGCATTCCTAAAAATCCAACTCTAAAACCACGACCTAAAACTCCAGAAGATTCTTCTTCAAATTCCAAAGAAGAGTCGGATAGTTTTAATTTTTCCAAAGATTGCCTTAAATAATCCAAATCATCTTGACTTTCAGGATAAATTGAAGCCCAAACCACCGGCCGAGGAGGACGATAGCCAGAAATAGCTGGTAAAGTATTTTTTAGCGATGCTATTGTGTCACCAATTCTAACTATATCGGGTTTTTTAAGACCGGTAGCTATATAACCTATCTCGCCAGTTGATAATAAATTAGTAGTTAATTTACTCGGAGAAAAGATGCCGGTCTCTAAAGCTATGAATTTTTCATTAACTCCCATAAAAATAAAAGTCTCACCTTTAGAAAATTTACCGTCCATAACTCTCATATAAACAATAATGCCTTTATGGTTTGAATATTCATAATCAAAAACCAAAGCCCGATCACCACCTAAAGACTTCCTAGGAGGTGGTATAATATCAATTATTTTTTCTAGTAATTCTAAAACTCCTTGGCCCGTTTTACTGGAAACTTCTAATATATCTTCCGGCTGACAACCAAGTAATTCCATTACTTCTAATTTGGTCTCATCAACTCTAGCTAAAGGCAAGTCTATTTTATTAATAACTGGAATTACTTTTAAATCTAATTCTCTAGCCATATCTAAAACAGTCAAGGTTTGAGCCTGAACACCTTGAGTGGCATCAACTAGTAAAATAACACCCTCAACCGCCTTCAAAGCTCTAGAAACTTCATAAGAAAAATCTATATGACCTGGAGTGTCTATCAAATTTAAACAATAGTCTTTGCCTTTTAAATTATAGATCATCCGTGCCGGCTGCATTTTTATAGTAATCCCCCGCTCTCTTTCTAAATCCATAGTATCCAAAATCTGTTCCTTCATCTTCCTTTTCTCAATTGTCCCAGTTATCTCCAACAGACGATCAGCCAAGGTTGACTTGCCGTGGTCAATATGAGCAATAATACTAAAATTTCTTATATCTTCTGGATTCATTATATTTTATAGACTATCTTGTTCGACACCAGCAATTAGCTTATTCTTCCAAAAACGACTTTGAAGAGAGTTAAGAATATCAAAAAATTCTTTATTGTCCAATAGATAAAAAGTTAAACTACCGCAAGCTATACCAATTAAGCCAGCTATTAATCCTTGACTAAAAATACCAATAAAAGTTTTAATATTTAGAAAAGTAGCCAAAATATTAAGAGAAATATAAGAACTAAAACCAGCAACAAAACCAGCAGAAAAAGATTGATAAAAAGATTTTTTAATCCTTGAAAAAATATTACCGAAATCTCTTTCAAATAACCAACCAAGCAATAAGAGATTTATAATCATACCCAGAGAAAAAGCCAAAGGAAAAGCCAAAACAGATATATCAGCTAAGCCGGATAAACGAAAAATATTTGATAAAATATTTTGGGTAAACGGATAAGTTCTTAAGACAAAAAAGAATAAGAAGGAAGTGGTAATGATAAAAAGAGAAGAAAAGACATTTACTAAAAGTGGCTTGCTAGTTTGGCCGGCCGCATAGTAAGCTCTAGTGAACAAAACAACTAAACTTTGAGCAAAGACGGAAAAAATAAAACAAGCTAAAATAGCTGCCGTTAAGCGAGTGTCAGACCAACTAAAGTTACCTGAGCCTAATATAACTCTGACAATTTGTGCTCTCAAAACTATAAACAAAAAAGTGGCTGGAAGGGACCAAAAAATTATATGACGAGCGGTATTAATTAGTTGATTGATAAATTCCTTCTGTGACCCGCCTGAAAAAAGAGCCGCCAAGGTTGGAAAAGCGGCAACTGAATAACTTGAACCAATAACTATTAAAGGTATTGACTGAAGATTATAACCTAAATTGAAAACAGTAATAAAACCACTTTCTCCCAATGAAGCTAAAGCAACTAAAATCAAAATTGTTATTTGATAAGCCGATAAAGCTATAACCCTCGGCAAAGCAATTAAAGATACCGGCTTAACTTCCAACCAGGAAGGGTGAGTAATTATCCTTGGCCATAAGCCGGTTGATAAAACACTTGGTATTTGGATTAATAAATGAGCAAAAGCTCCCAATATAACCCCCCAAGCTAATCCTTTTAATCCCCAAAGCGGATAAAAATAAATAATTCCGACAATAATACCCAGATTATAGAATATCGGACTTAAAGTATAAGCAAAGAATTTTTTGAAAGCTTGAACAATGCCTCCAAGAAAATTTGAAAGGCCGAGTAAAATCGGTGATAGAAGAAGAATACGACTTAACTTTAATAATTCTAATTTTTCCAAATCTGAAAAACCTGGAGCAATTACAGGAATAAAAACAGGCATCAAGAAAAAAGTTAATAAACTAACAAGAATTAAAGCCCCAAAAAAGAAAGTTAATACGCTACTTAGAAAATATTGAACTTCTGACTGATTATTTTTCGCTCTCTTTTCTAGAATAAAAGGTATTAAAACAGCAGCTGAAACAAAAGTAACTAAAGAGACAAAAATAATATCAGGTATACGGAAAGCGGTATAATAAATATCCAATTCCCTACCGGCTCCAAAAGTACCAGCTAATAATCTATCTCTCCATAATCCAAGAAATTGAGAAGTAATAGTAGCTAAACCTAAAAGCAAAGCGGCTTGATGAAGCCCCGAAAACTCATGGTAAAACAAATTTAAAAATTTCTTGACCATATATGAAGAGATATCCGTTATTGTTCTTCAATAATTTCTTCATCGCCAATCTGCAAATCATCATTTTCCTTTTTAAGTAAATCAAGTTCCGCCTCAGAAACATTATATAAAGCTGAACGTCCAGCTCGAAGATTGTTTATTATTGCTCTTATTTCTTCATTTTGAGGATTTGTTTCCGCTAATCTTTTAAACAACCTTAAAGCTTCTGTTCGACGACCCAAGCGATCATAACTAAGACCCAGATAATAGGCGCTGTTAGGATTAAATCCTCCGCTTAAATCCATAGATCTATCTAATAATTCAATTGCTCTATTATAATTATTAAGTCTATATTGTAAATAGCGGGCTATAAAATAACTACTCGGGTCGCTGGGCTTTATATTTAAAGATATATTGACAATATCCACTGCCTTTGGCAATTCTCCTTGCCTATCAAGAACTTGAGCTAACCAAATATAGGCTTGATGATAATTCGGTTTCATTTCAATGGCTTTCTCAAGACTATCTTTAGCTGCTTCTAAATTGTCAACCAGCAATTCTAATCTAGCCAATTCTAGGTAAATATCTGGCCTAGCTTTAGCTAAAGATATAGCTGTCTGATAAGATTGCTTGGCTATACCATAAGCATCTCGACTAACATTTTCCCCGGCCCCCATGGCTAAAAACATAAATCTTTCATAAACCCTACCTAAAGAAACATGGTAAATGTAGTTGTTTTTTTCTAATCTGACAGCCCTTTGAGCATAGCGAATTGATTTTTCTAAATTAGATATTATTTCCCTTTCATATTTTTTCATCTCTTCAGTTGTAAACTCCGCCAACTGCTTATCTAATCGACGTAAACTATTTTCAGAAAGATTTTTATAGTATTCAGCCTGTTGACTATAAGAAACGGCTTTATTTAAATATTCTTCGACTTCAAAATATTCACCCTTGGAGAGAGATTTTGTACTCATTTCAAAGTTGTATGAAGAAACTAAATATCTAGAAAAAGTAAAACTGCCAAAACCAAAAGCAATAATTAACAGAAAACAAATAAAGGTTATGGCTGTTCTTAATTCTGGACGTTTTGAAAAATCAAATTTTATCTTCGGACTATTGGAAAATATTATAGTCGCCATTAAGCCAGCAAAGACAAAAGAAAGTACCCATAGAACTCCACAATAAAAGTAAAAAATATTAAAAAACCATAAGTAAACTACTCCCAAAAACCAAAGGCCAGAAAGTAGTAATCTTTCTCGGCTAACATTTCTAATCGAAATAATATTTTTAAAATAGTAATATAAAGCCATTAATAACCAGACAAGTAGAGCTAAAAAACCTACTAAGCCAGAAGTAATCAAAAACGACATCAATATGCTATTTCCACCATTAAAAGAAAAAAGCCAAAAATTATCCAGAGAAGCTACTTCAGCTGGTCGCCAATTATTCCAAGCATAATGAAAATTATTTAAACCGACGCCAAATAAACCATAAATAATATCTTCCTGCCAAATATTTAAGTAAGTTTGCCAAGTATAGAAAAAGCCAGGACGAAAATCCAAAAAAGAAAAACCAGCCAGAGAATATAATCTCAATACACCATCATGAAGCCAGCCCCCTTCATTACCAAACAAAACGAAGAAGATAGAAGTTATTAAAACAATAATTGAAGGGTAATTAGATTTCAAAAATAAAGAATCATGAACATCTAATTTTGAATAATGATCCCTGAGAGATAAAAGTAAAAGAATAACAGAAAATATTAACAACAAGATCCAGACAATATAAAAATTAATCAGAAAAAGGTTGGCTAAGAAAATCAAAAAACCTAACCATAATAAAATTTTGAATATTTTAGAAAGATTATTTAATTTTATAAATTTCCAGAAAAAGACCAAAAGTAAAAGATTAAGCCCAAAATAAGCCCCCGACTCTAACCAACCTCCAACCAAAGAAATTGGTAGATAATTCCAAATAAAAGACTCAGACCAAAAGGGAACTAAGGAAAATCTCAATAATTGATAAGTTCCAGCCAAGATAGCAACTATTAGGAATGATAAATAAAAATTTAATTGTCTTTTGTGATCCTGAAATAACAAACCAAACAAAACAAAAGTTAATAAAAGACCTAAAATAAAGATAAAAGTATCATACTGCTGATTTATGCTTATTAAAGAACGAAAGAAGGAACCAGAAAAAACCAATGGTATTACAAAAAATAATGGTAAGTAAAGAGTTAGATAAAATAATTTATGATGGGGGAATGATATTTTACCTATCATTAATAAATCTATCAACCAAAAAATCACAGCTAAACTAATGATAGTCAGAAAAAAAATATTTTTACTTTGACCTAATAGATTTATACCCAAAAAGGGTAGAAAAAATATCGGTAATAAAATAGCCATCGCTGACAATAATGAGATGGACAATCCGCTACCAATTGTTAAAATAGAGTTATCATTACTATTGCTATTTGTTTCATTTATATTATTATCTTCCATGTTAATTATAATTATAGATTCTATGGTTAACATCTAAATTATAACAAAAAATCTTAAAAATAAAAGGAAATTATGCTAATCAAAAAAGAGATGGTCACCATAAAATCAGCTGCCGAAATCCTTGGTATTTCAACTAGTGCTCTAAGAGATTGGGATAAAAAAGGTCTTCTAAAGGCCGAGAGAAATCCCCAAAACGGCTATCGCCTCTATCGTCTGAGTGATTTGGGGAAAATGACTGATAAAATAAAAAACAAAAGAACACAAATAGAGTGATATAAAATAATACTCCATCAAAGATGGAGTATTATTTTAAAGGTCGGTTATCTATAAGCCGAATTCTGTACCTTTTTTACAAAAGGCGGTGATTATCTATCTGGACTTTTTGTTGCCAAAAAGTTCAAGCGGCTCTCCCAGCACCATTTTTACAAAACAATTATTTAAATACTCAATATATCTTTAATTCACTAATAACTGAGTACTTGTTCCGTAAAAATGGTGCTGGGCACGGCCTTGCTTTCAGGTAAGGATTTAGCCGTTTCACCCTCTTATTTACATAAGAGGCTCTACCTTAATATAAATTAAGGTATCTGTATTTCTTTCGTCATACAGCGTCTCTGTTCGCACCTCTTGCCTTACGGCAGACGGGAGTTACCCGCTACCCTTTTTCCCTAATTAAAGGGAGAAAGTTCGGACTTTCCTCTCTTTAATAAAAATCAAAGAGCAATCACCCAATAACCAACCTTCTTGATTATACAACAAAATAATATTAAAATCAATTATCAGACCGGTTATTCTCCCCTTCAGAATTATCTAATGGTATCGGTTCTATTTCACAAGAATTACCAATACAGGCCCATTCCTTGGAACCTTGAGTATTATCGCTTTGTTCATAACTGATAATCTTGGAGAAATCTAAATTCTTAAATTTCTCAGCCATTTCTTTATAACGTTCTGCATCTATTTCTTCATAGGGGGCCAATTTATAAACATGATTATCTTTAGGCAAAAAGGATAAACCACCTATTATCTCCCAATTATCATAAAGCCAATTCGCTACTTTTATCCATTCTTCTTCAGCTACCGAAATAGTTACCGAAGGGTTGTGTTCAGTATAATTTTCTTTGACCTTCTTCCAAAATTCAAGTTGCTCAATAGCATCTAAATCATCTTTAAAAACCGACCCCCCGGGAGCTTTAACCGGAAATTCTAGTACATAAGTAGTAGCCGAGTCATAAGCTTGACCTATTTCCGGAAAATAAGGAACTCCTTGATCTTTTAGCATTTTAAAAAGACTATCAGTAGCAGAAATTCTAATTCGACGAATATAATACTTAGAATATCGTGGATGCATCCCCGAAGAAGAATCAACTAACTGCGAAACTGTCCCCGAAGGTTTGACACAAGTAATGCTAGTTGAAGGATTAATACCGAAACGTTTAGCATATTCTTCATTTATTTTAATTACCTCGTCCTTTATCATACTTAAAACTTCTTCTTTTCTAGTTATTGAACAATCCCACATACCTGTTATTGATATTCCCAATAATCTCTCTTCTTCACAATTTCTCTTCCATTCTCTCGATAAGTATTTAAAATTAGTTAAACTAGATTGATAAGTTCCTAAGATGGCCGCTAAACGGGCTTTTTTTAACAAACTCTCTTCAGTATCATCAGCTCTAGCTACTATTTCTGATAAATTACAAAACTGTTTTGAACGCAAAATTATTTCTCCGCAAGGATTTGTACCCGAAGTTTCATAATGATTTTTAAATAACTCCCAACGCCTAGTGGGCATTTGTTCTTTTAAGGAGCCTCGATTAAAAATACCTCTCTCTCCCGAACCGCCCCTCATTAAAGCTAACCATTCTTCTATAAATTCAGCATTACTGGGTTTTTCCAAGTAAACAGCAGAATTATTAGCCAACATCCTCTGAGGTTCAGTTAAATAAAATTGGCCATCTTTGGCATGGCGAATATCATTATCATCTAAATCAGAAAGTGATATTAAAGCACTGCGCCTCACTCCACCAGCTACCACCGCTTCACCGATTTTACAACAGATATCATGAACATCAAGATTTGTTAAACGACGGCCTTGACGCCTTAAAACTTTACTTTTAACAAAGGTTAATAATTCTCTAAGCGGTTCAGGTCCAGAGGAACGACCACCCATGGTCTTTAAGCGAGCACCTGATGGTCTTAATTTTGAATAATCGAAAGATACATCTTTACCTTCAAACCAAGCCCTGAGACCATGTATTAAAGCATCAGCCCAACCTTCTTTACTATCTTCAATTACAAAATTAGGTAAAATATCACCCGACTGTCTTTTGATTAAGGGTAAAAGTTGAGCTGTTTGACTTTCTACTGAAAAGCCAACACCAGTTCCACACATTAAAAGATAAATTATTTCACCAAAATCACGAATTTTTGATGGAGCAATAAAAGAACAATTATAAGCACAAACATTACATCTTCTGGCCGCCGGACCCGCGCTCCACAAAAGACGCATTGACGGCATCACTTTTTGCTCTAAAATTGCCTCTCTAATTTCTTCATATTCTTTCTCAGTTAATTTTTTGCCTAAGTTCTCTCTCATAAAAGACATAAAACGATCAATTGTCTCAATCCAAGTCTCTCGGCGATTTTCTTCTTCTAGCCAACGAGAATAAGAACGATAAAAGATAAATTCTCCTAAGGGATTTTGGAAATATTCTTTACTCTTTTCAGCTAAATCACGGACATGGACTGGAATTTCACCCTTAATCCTCCTAACTTCACTGCGTCTTTCCCGATAAAGAATATAGGCCTTGGCAGTAGCTGATTTTTGTTCAAAAATAAGGCTTTTTTCAACTAAATCTTGGACCTCTTCGACACTGGGAATATAATCCTCTCCACGACTTTTAACCCTTTTATTTAATTCAGTTAATATTTTTCTAGCAATTTTCTTAGCCTCACTTTCGTCTCCTTCCTGAGTAGCATTAAAGGCCTTACCAATAGCCAAAGCAATTTTATTCAAATCAAAATCAACAATGGTCCCATCTCTTCTAATAATTTTTTTAATTTCTTTGGAGAAAGAATTCTTTTTTGAAGGAGACATAAATAATTTTAAAGTTATTTGATAATCGCTTACCTATTTTAATAGTCTTGGAAGAAAAATTCAAACAAAATTGTTAATTCTTATTAAGTAAAAGACAAAAAAAATAACTAGGCAAGTCTGATTTAAAATTAATCAAATAAGATAAGGGGATTTTAAAAGATAAATAAATAAAAAATAACCAAGCTTAAATTTGTTTATCAACAAGATAATGCATCGCGCCGTATAAACCACCAAAATCTCCCAATTCAGCTTTTTTAATTTCTGGCAGTTCCGGAAAAATCTTCATAACCTTTTTTAAATGAAAAATTATTCTATCTATTTTCAAACCCGGCTCTTTCATCATAGAACCACCAACAATAACTGTATCGGGAGACCAGTGGACTAAAGAATTATTTAACCCACAAGCAAAATAAAAAGCTAATTTATCCCAAAAATCATTATCTGTTATTTCATAAGGCTTTTTACCTGTTTTTAAAGAAACTTGTCGACCAGAAATTAAATCCTCTAACTCAGTTATTTGCTGATTTTCATCTAAAATTATGATTTGGTGACCTGGTTCAAAGCCCAAATGAGTCTCGTCAATAGTTTTATTGACTATTTTTGCTCCTCCTACTCCGGTACTAATGGTAAAATAAGACATAATTTCTGAATTACGACCAGCGCCAAAACTAGCTTCTCCTAAACCCACCATCGCGGTATCATTTTCCAAAAAAACAGGGCAAGAAAAAATTTTCTCTAAATCATCTTTTAAAGGACGCAACTTCCAATCAGGTAAATTAATCGTATTAACCATTTTAGTCCTCTGGTGATTAAAAGGCCCGGGGGCTCCTCCGGCCGCCAAAGAAGACTTATCAATGTCCAATCTATTAAACATCTCCTTTAAAAGTTCTAAACCGTCATTATAATTAGCAGGTGTTTTTTCTATTATTGGCTCAGAGAAACTTTTTAGGTCAGCCGAATAAGCTAAACGAATCTTTGTTCCACCGATATCAAAAAGTAAATACATTAGCTTGATTATAACATATTCCCATAGAAGAGTTATCAACTTTTTATTCCTTATTAATGATGTTAAAATTGATAAAGAATTTAATAATTATAAGAAAAATAATTATGATCAATCAAGAAATATTAGACTATATTAAAAATCAACTGGCTAATGGAAAAAGTAAAGAAGAAATTCACCTTAAATTAGGTAAGGTTGGTTGGTTGAAAGAAGACATAGACCAAGCTTTCACTGAGATTGCCAGTCCCCAAACACAATCTAAAACTAAGTCCCCATTATTCCAAGAAGACAAGGTGCCTCAAGAAGCAAAAAATATAAATTCCCCCTATGCTGAAGAAATGCCCTACTCTAGACCTATAGAATCACAAGTTTCAAATACAAAGACAATAAATTCAAACAAAGGTGGACTTTATGGCATTCTTAAAATTATATTAATTTTACTTATTGTATTTATAATAGCCGCCGGTATTGGTTTGGGTGGCTATTTCCTTATGAAATCTGAAATTATTAGAATGCCCATTAAAGAAAGTTTAACTCCCGAACAAATCGCTCAAAGATCTTTCATTAATCTATCAGAAGCTCCTGATATAGAAATAAAATCAAATTCTAAAATATCCTTAAAATCATCTTCTGGCGAAGTCTGGACCGATATGACTTTCCTAGTTGATCTTAAGGCTGATAAAGAATTTGCCAACGATAGGGTTGATTTCGGTAATATAGAAGCAATGATTGATATTTTAGTCAATCTAAACTTAAAAACGATAGAAAATAATTTGCCAGAAATTTTCGTACAAAAATTTGAAACCAAAAGGCAAGAAATGATGAAAGGAATGGAAGAAGGGTTGGCGGAAATTTACGAATTTCTCAATATTCAAGATATAGAATCATTTATAGGCGAAAATCTTTCTATTAATACTAGAATAAGGACCAAATTATTAAATGATGACGCTTTCTTTAAGTTAGATGATATTAGGATAAATG
>DSBD01000035.1 GCA_011049365.1 Candidatus Vogelbacteria bacterium | reverse complement strand
GTTATACAATCACTCTTCAGACAAGTTTGGGTAATATAGTTTTTAAAACTTATAACAATGACGCCCCCAAGACGGTAGCTAATTTTGTTAAATTAACTAATGATGGTTTTTATGAAGGAGTAATTTTCCATCGAGTGATAGATGGTTTTATGATTCAAGGAGGTGATCCAACTGGCACTGGTATGGGAGGTCCGGGATATACTTTTGACGATGAATTGAATCCCGAAACTGCTTCCTATCAAGCCGGTTATCAAAAGGGAGTGGTAGCAATGGCTAATGCCGGGGCAAATACTAATGGTAGTCAATTTTTCATTATGGTGGCCGATGCCCCTCATTTACCAAATGATTATACTATTTTTGGCCGAGTAATTAGCGGACAAGAAATAGCTGATAAAATAGCCAAATTACCAACTGATGCCAATGATCGTCCTTTGGAACCGCCAGTGATAGAAAAGGTGGTGATAAGTGATTAAATTTGACTTTGTTCGAGGATTAGATATTCTACTAGATGGAAAAGGTTTTTAAGGTGTAGTAAAATTAAAAAGGAGACAAAGGAATGAATGATATAATCTTTATCTTGGCGGTAGCTTTGTTTTTAATTGGAGTATATATTAATCGCGGTTGTTCTAATCGTAAAACTTGAAAGGAGGTGTTCAGTTTGCTTTATGCCTCAGTTATTCCCTCTGAGTCTGGTAAAGTCTGTCAATCTTGCCGTAAACGATTAGCAGAGATTAAATTCTGGATTGGCTGTGATAAAACCCGTCAGAAAAATCTTTGTCGTTTTTGCTTAGAACAAGAACAGCAAAGAAGACCTCATTTATCAGTTTTGTCTAAAGTTATCTAAAACAGAAGAAAGACTAAGACTAAAGGCCGCTTTCGGAGGAGAGCGGCTTTATTAGCGACGTAGAGCGAGTGAAATGAAAATGTTTTTTACATTTTCATTTCCGAGCCGAGGAGCTAATATAGGTATAATACCGCGCGGCTCTGCCGGGTGTAAGGACGAGCGAAGTGAGTTCGTATTATACCCTCGGGGCTTTGCCCCGAGGGTATATATTTTTTTATTTTCTTATGGTATAATTATAATTAATGAAATCGTTCAAGAAATCATTCCTAATATTTATTTCGGAGCATAAAGTATATTTATTAGTCGGTTTAATTATTTTAGGAGGTTTCGTTTGGTATTATTACGGTGATCTTTTTTCTAATAATCAAGAGTCTTTGGTGGTGGTTAAAAGAGAACAAATAAGTCGAGAATTGTTTGAGACGGGAACAGTTAAGAGGGGAGATAATATTAATTTAAGTTTTTTGGTAGCTGGTGTTATTTCTGATGTTAAGGTTGAGGTGGGAGATTCGGTTAAGCGGGGCCAAGTATTGGCAGAATTAGACAAAAGAGATTTGTCTATCAGAATTACTCAAGCTGAAGCCGGCCTTACAGCTGCCCGAGCAAAATTAGATAATTTGTTATCCGGTCGTCGCCCAACAGAAATCGCCATTTATGAAACTGCCGTAGAATTGGCTGAAAATAACTTATTAAATTCTCAAAATTCATTAAAGGATGCTCAAAAATCTTTAATTTTTACTTGGCGTGATGCTTATAGTAAAACAGATGATGCAATTAGAAATTACACTGATCGCTTTTTTCATTCACCTCGAACAATCGGAGCACGAATAGATTTTCATATCAGTAATCAGAATCTTCGTTCAGCTATTGGTTTGAAAAGGATAGATGTTGAACAAAAATTAGAAAGTTGGGAAGAAAGAATTAAAAGTCATTCCGATTTAGCTGCTGAAAAATTATTATCTGAAATTAGACTGGCAATAGATGATTTGGAATACATAGAAGATTTTCTTAATTTGACCGCTTCGGCAGTTAATGATTTGTCTGATGATATTTATCATTCTGGTCAATTATCCGGAGCAGAGATAAAAAGTTTGACTACCTCAGCTCGTAATTTAGTAAGTGGTGCTTTAAGTAATTTACAAAGCCATAATGAAGCTTATCGTCGTGCTCAAGGGGCGGTTGATTTGGCTGAGAATAATTTGGAGAAAGCTCAAAGGGAATTAATTTTAGCTAAAGAAGGACCACGAGACGGAGAAGTGAGAATTATTGAAGCGGAAATATTAGCTATTCAATCCGATATTGATTTATTAAGAAAACAATTTAATGATGCTAGTTTACGAGCAAATCAAGAAGGTAAGATTATCACTGTTAATAAAAGAACCGGAGAAAATATTTCTCCTCATGAATCAATAATTGTCCTTTTACCAAATAAACCTTTTGAAATAGAAGTAGATATTTATGAAGGTGAAATAGCTCTGGTAGAGATTGGCGATGAAGTGGAAATAAATTTGGTTGCTTTCCCGGACCAGACTCTAGAGGGTAAAATTTCAAGTATAGAGCCGATGGGTCGGATAATTGATGGAGTTGTCTATTATCGCTCAACCGTTCAGACATTATCTGATTGGCCGGAAGGTTTAAGACCGGGGATGACCGCTGATTTGGTTATTAAAGTTGATGAAAAAGATAACTCTTTAGTTGTGCCTTATCGAGCTCTTTATAGAGAAAATGGTTTACATAAAGTTAAAGTTAAGAAAAATGGTCAAATAGAGGAAAAATTGGTAACTATAGGTATACGTGATAGTGCTGGACGAGTTGAGATATTATCAGGTTTAGAAGAAGGCCAAGTAATTGTTCTACCTTAAATTATGGCTGTTAATTCTATTATTAGACTTGAGAAAGTAGTTAAAAAATATAGTTTAGGTAAAATAGATTTAACCGTTTTAAAAGATGTCGATTTAGAAATTAAGCCCGAAATAATTTTAAGCATTTTAGGACCTTCGGGTTCTGGTAAATCTACTCTCTTAAATATAATTAGTTGCTTGGATATTCCTACTAAAGGTAAAGTTTATTTAAAAGATCAAGACGTTTCTTTACTTACCGAAGATGAGTTAGCTGTCATTAGGGGCAAGACTATTGGTTTTGTTTTTCAGCAATTCAATTTATTATCTCATTTAACAGCAGTGGAAAATGTTTCTCTACCGGCTATTTTTCAGAAAATTCCAGAAGTGGAATGTTTATCCCGGGCGGAAAAGATTTTAAAAGATCTTGGTTTAGAGAATAGAGTAAATCATCGCCCCACTGAACTTTCCGGTGGAGAACAACAAAGAGTGGCTATCGCTAGAGCTTTGATAAATGATCCGGAAATTGTTGTAGCGGATGAACCAACCGGCAATGTTGATTCTCAAACAGGTACAAAAATTTTAGATATAATTGATGAACTAAAAAAGAAAAGTAAAACTGTCATTATAGTCACTCATGATTTGAATGTTGCCAAACATGGTGATGAGATTGTAAATATTAAAGATGGTCAAATAATTAGTCATAAAAAGAAATAGTTATGCTTGGGAGTTATTTCAAAATTGCTTTTAAAAATTTACGGGTCAGGCCCTTAAGGACTTGGTTGACTATTTTAGGTATAGTAATTGGCGTATTTTTAATTTTCTCTCTTTTATCTTTATCAGAAGGTTTAAAGGAGGCCATAATGTCGGAACTTAGAATGATGGGTGGTAATTTAATCTTTGTTATGCCGGGAGATATGAGTGACATGATAACTACTTTTATCGGCGGGATGGAAATTAGTAATTCAGATATTGAAGCTATTGCTCGGGCACCGGGAGTGGATCGAGTAATTACTATGCCTTGGTCGGCGGAAGTAGCTAGGTATGAAGATAGTAGTAAAATGGTTTTGCTGGTCGGTAGTGATTGGCGTGAATCCTTAGATGTTCTTCAAACGGATATGGGTTGGAATTTAACCGGTGGTTCTTGGCCGATACCGGGTAGATCGGAAGTAATAGTCGGCTCATTGGTCCCGGTAGATATTTTTAAAGGCTTAGAAGTTGGAGATCGTTTAAATATTAAAGGCCGTCTTTTTAATGTAATTGGTATTTTACGTTCTATTGGTAGCAAGCAAGATGACATGATGGTCTATATGGATTTAGATAATTTTAAAGCTATTACCGGCAAAAGAAAAGGAGCCCAAGCGATCATGGTTAGAGTGATGGATAATTGGTCAGTTGATGAAGTGGCTGATAATATCAGATTTGAGCTGGAAGAGACCAGACGAAGAAGACGTGATGATAATGCTCCATCTTTTTCAATTTTAACTAGCGATACCGCTTCCGATATGGTGGGTAATGTTATGGGTATAATTCAGTTGGCTATCGTTGGTTTTGCCAGTATCGCCTTATTAGTTGGCGGTATTGGCATTATGAACACTATGTATACGTCAGTTTATGAAAGAATTAAAGAAATAGGCATTTTAAAGGCAATTGGTGCCAGAAAATCTTCGATAGTGGCTATCTTTTTGATAGAATCGGGAATTATCGGGTTAATTGGTGGAATTGGAGGAATCATTTTAGGAGTAGGTATGGCCAAGATTATAGAAATATATGCTGATATTCATCCAACGTTTTATATCAGAGCCTCAATCACTCCCGGTTTAATTCTGTTTGGTCTGGCTTTTTCTTTTGGGGTGGGTTGCGCTTCCGGTTATTTCCCGGCTCGTCATGCGGCTAATTTCAAACCGGTTGATGCTCTTCGTTATGAATAAAGGAGAACTATGTTTTTGAACTCAGGTTCGTTATTACCTCAGGGCTTTGTCCTGAGGTAATATATTTGACTTCGGGTGACTTTTTATACTATAATAGCGCTTTACTAAAGAAGAAAATTTAGAAATTAAATTTACAAGTATTTAATAGTTATAGATTATGAAAAAATATATTTTATTATCCTTACTCTTTTTGTTTATGCTACCAATTTTGGTTGGAGCGGAAGAAATACCAGTCTACTTCTTTTGGGGTGATGGTTGTCCTTTTTGCATGAATCAAAAATCTTTTATGGAGCAACTGGAAAACGACTATCCGGAAATAAAAGTTGTTAGTCTAGAAACTTATTATGACAGAAATAATCAAGCCCTTATGGCAGAGGCTGGTAGTAGATTGGGTGTAAATATAACCGGCGTGCCTTTTACCATTATCGGTGATGATTATGTTTCCGGATTTGGTGGGCCCGATAGCTCCGGCAAACAAATAAGAGAAATGATAGATTATTGTTTAGAAAATGATTGTCCTGATATTTTGGCCGGTTTAGTTGATACTGATACTATGGCTTTAGATGACGGTGTGGACAATATTATGTCAGGAGAAGACCAATTAGCCAGAGCTAACGGTGGTATTAATTGGCCAGTGATGTTGATAATGATTTCTTTACCATTGTTTCTGGTTATTTTTCTGATTTCTTCTAACCGCGAGAAAAAAGTTTAAAGCAATTCCAGATTCACAAAACCCGGCTCAAAACCGGGTTTTGTTTAGTTGTGGATATTTCAAAGATATTTGATATAATAAGTGTTAATGATAAAAAATTTTGACGACTTAGCCATCAATCAGGAGAGAAAAGCGGTTTTGGAATCTTTTTCTTATACTCTAGATTTTTTAAATACTTCTCATTTGATTTCGGTTAATTTATCTTATAACAAAGAGACTAGAAGAATTATTGTCGGTGACGAAGAATTTAGTCTAACTCCCACAGGAAAAATATTGGTGGTTGCTGTCGGCAAATGTTCATATCAAGCAGTTCAAGAGTTAAATAATATTTTTGGGCCGGATATAAGAGATGGTGTTGTCATTGATTTGGCTGATAAAGAAAAAGATTTTCTTGCTCCTTTGAGGTATTATAAAGGCGATCATCCTTATCCAACCGATAATAATGTTTTAGCTACGAAAGAGTTAATAAAATTATTAAAATCAACTCAACCGGAAGATATTGTTATAGGAATAATCTCCGGTGGCGGTTCAACCCTTTTAGCCCAGCCAACCGGTGATTTTTCTGTTAGCGATGAGAAGGGATGGTTGGAGAGTCTTTTTAAACAAGGAGCTGATATTGTAGAGATAAATACCGTTCGCAAACATTTATCCACAGCTCGTGGTGGTTGGTGGCCCACCTATACAAATGAAGCTCGTTTAATAAATTTAATATTTTCTGATGTGGTCGGTGATGATTTAAGTTTTATATCTTCTGGTCCGACGGTTTTGGATAAGACAACTGTAGCCGATGCTTTAAAAATAATTCATAAATATAATCTTAATGGCCTTAAAGATGAATATTTAATTGAAACTCCTAAAGATGAGAAGTATTTTAAGCAAACTAAAAATATATTAGTAGCTAATAATAAGTTGGCTACTTTAGCTATGGCAGAAAAATTAAAAATAATGGGTTTTGAGCCGATAATCAAAACAAATACTTTAACCGGTGAGGCGCAAGAAGTAGGAAGACAGATTGCTCAAGAATTAAAAAAGATACCTAATGGCTCGGCTTTAATATACGGAGGCGAAACAACAGTTAATATAACAGGTCAGGGCCAAGGAGGTCGTAATCAAGAATTGGCTTTAGCTAGTTTAGAATACATAGAAGAGGGAGAATTGATTATGGCTGTTGCTACTGATGGTTTTGACAACACTCCTTCAGCCGGAGCTATAGCTGATGTAATAACTAAAACCAAAGCCAGGGAAAATAATCTATCAATTAAAGATTATCTACTTAATAATGACTCCTATACTTTTTTTAATAGAATTGGTCAGACAATCAACACTGGTTTAACAGGCATTAATGTAGCGGACTTGGTTGTGGCTACAAAAGCAAAAGCTGATATGTTATAATTTAAGTTATTAATAGTTTAAAAGATATAAATATAAAAATGAGTAAAGATAAAAAATTAATTTTATGGTTTGATGAATTAGGTTCTGAAGATGTACCTTTAGTTGGAGGTAAAAATGCTTCTTTGGGTGAGATGTATAGACAGCTTTCACCTTTAGGAGTGAGGGTTCCTAACGGTTTTGCCGTTACTTCCTATGCCTATAATCGTTTTATAGATGAAAATAATTTCCGTCAAAAATTAGAAGAAATATTAAAAGGTTTAGATACTCATAATATTCGTGATTTAGGCCGAAGAGGTAAATTAATTCGTGACCTTATAAGAACCGGTAATATTCCGGAGGATATGAAAAAAGAGATATTATTAGCTTATGAAAAATTAAGCGGTGATTATAAACAGAAAAACACAGATGTAGCGGTCAGGTCATCGGCGACAGCTGAAGATTTACCGGATGCTTCTTTTGCCGGCCAACAAGAGACCTATTTAAATATTAAAGGAGAAAAAGAGCTTCTTGATGCAGTTAGAAATTGTTTTGCCTCTTTGTTTACTAATAGAGCCATATCATATAGAACCGATAAAGGATTTTCTCATTTTGATGTTTCTCTTTCGGTAGCTGTTCAAAAGATGGTCAGAAGTGATTTAGCTTCCAGTGGGGTGGCTTTTTCTTTGGATACCGAGACTGGTTTTGATAAAGTGGTAATGATAAATTCTTCTTATGGCTTGGGCGAAATGGTGGTTCAAGGAGCGGTAACTCCCGATGAATTCATAGTCTTCAAACCAACCTTAGAAAAAGGTTATAAGTCTATCTTATCAAAAACTTTAGGCAAAAAAGATATTAAGATGATTTACGGTAATACCAAGAACCCAACCAAAAAAGTACCGGTACCGGTAAAGGACAGAGATATTTTTAGTTTAATAGATGATGATATAATTACTTTGGCTGCTTGGACGGTGACGATAGAAAAATATTTTTCCAAGAAAAAGAAAAAGTATCAACCAATGGATATTGAATGGGCTAAGGATGGTAAAACGGGAGAGTTGTTTATAGTTCAAGCCAGACCGGAAACAGTTCATTCTATGATGGCGGCTGATGAGTATAAAGAATATATTTTGGAAGAAAAAGGAAAAGAAATTTTAAGAGGTACGGCGGTCGGAGCTAAAATTGCTTCTGGTAAAGTAAGAGTTATTTTATCAGCCAGTAAGATAAATGATTTCAAACCCGGTGAAGTATTGGTAACTGAAATTACTGATCCTGATTGGGAGCCAATTATGAAAATTGCTTCGGCGATAATTACTGACAAGGGAGGCAGAACCAGTCATGCCGCTATAGTTTCCAGAGAATTGGGTATACCTTGTATTGTTGGTTCAGGTGAAGCGACAAAAAAGTTAAAAAATGGACAAATGGTTACAATTGATTGTTCTTTCGGTGATGCGGGCATAATTTATCAAGGAGAATTAAAACATAGAGTAAAAATTCATAAATTAGGCGGAGTTCCGGAGACTAAAACTAAAGTGACTATTAATATTGGGTCACCAGAAGAAGCTTTCCGCTATCATTATCTACCGGCCAAAGGTGTCGGTTTGGGTCGTTTGGAATTCATCATCAGTTCTTATATCCGTATTCATCCTAGGGCTTTGTTGGAATATGAAAGTTTGAGAAAGAGTAAAGATGCTAAGAAGAAAAAAATAGCCAAGGTGATAGAAGAAATGGCCAAGGAACATAAAAATAAAAAAGATTACTATATAAGTGAATTAGCTGAAGGTATAGCTAAGATTGGTGCTGCTTTTTGGCCCGAACCGGCCATTATTCGCTTCTCTGATTTTAAGACTAATGAATATCGGACTTTGATTGGTGGGGAACTTTATGAACCGGAAGAAGAGAATCCGATGATTGGTTGGCGGGGAGCTTCTCGCTATTATCACCCTGATTTTGAAGAATCTTTTTGTTTAGAATGTCAAGCTTTGGCTAAAGTTAGAAATGAAATTGGTTTAAAAAATGTTTTACCGATGATTCCTTTTTGTCGAACGGTTGAAGAAGGAGAAAAGGTTTTGAAAGTTATGAGTAAAAATGGTTTAGATAGGAAAAAAGATAAAGATTTGAAAGTCTATGTTATGTGTGAAATACCATCAAATATAATTCAAGCTGATAAATTTTTAGATATTTTTGATGGGATGTCTATCGGTTCTAATGATTTGACTCAATTGGTCTTAGGTTTAGATAGAGATTCGGCAGTTTTAGCTGGTATAGCTAATGAAAATCACCCAGCCGTCAAAGATATGATAGCTGAAGTAATAGAAAAATGTCGTCAACGTAAGAAATATATCGGTATTTGCGGACAAGCACCTTCTGATTATCCAGAATTTGCTCAATTTTTGGTGGAGAAAGGTATAGAAACAGTTTCTTTAAATCCGGATACAGTTTTGAAGACCATCTTGGCCATTGCTGAAACTGAGAAAAAGATGAAACTTTAGTAATTAAATTTTTATCTATGAGAAATATAGCTTTCTTTCAACTAGAAGATTGGGAAAAAGAAGAATTAATTATTGGTGATTTTTTTGCTGGTCAAGATGTAAAAGTAACCACTAGTCAGGAAGTTCTCAGGCCGGAAGTTATAATGCCTCAATCTGATTTTGAAGTTATTTCAGTCTTTGTTGATTCGGCGATTAATAAAGATATATTAGAGCGTTTGCCAAATATAAAACTAATTGCTACTCGTTCTACTGGTTATGACCATATAGATTTGGAGGAATGTAATAAAAGAGGAATAAAAGTTGCCAATGTTCCTTCTTATGGTTCAGATACAGTGGCGGAATATACTTTCGCTCTTCTCTTGGCCCTTTCTAGAAAAATATATGATAGTTATAACCGAGTCAGAGAAACCGGTAGTTTTGATTTAGAGGGTTTAAGGGGTTTTGATTTAAGTGGTAAGAAGTTGGCGGTTATTGGTGTTGGTCGAATAGGTTCAAATGTTATCAAAATCGCCAAAGGTTTTGATATGGAAGTTTTAGCTTATGATCCTCATCCTAATCCTGAATTAGCTCAAGAATATGGTTTTACTTATGACACTTTGGAAAATGTTTTAAAGCAAGCTGATATTATAACCATCCATACACCATATTTACCGGCTACTCATCACCTCTTAAATGAAGAAACTCTGGCTTTATGTAAAAAAGGCGCCTATCTTATAAATACCGCTCGGGGGCCGATAGTTAAAACTGAAGCTTTAATACGTTCTTTAGCCCAAGGACATTTAGCTGGAGCAGCGCTGGATGTTTTGGAAGAGGAGGGCTCAATCAAGGATGAATTGGCTTTAATGACTGGTGGCCGAACCTTGGATAAAGACCCGGATTATAAAACTATGTTGGCTAATCATCTATTAATTGATATGCCCAATGTTATCATTACTCCTCATAATGCTTTCAATACTACTGAGGCTTTGAAAAGAATTACTTCAACTACAATTGAAAATATTCAAAAATATTTAGCTGGTCAACCGATTAATTTAGTTAATTAAATAAAGATGGCTAGAATAGAAAAGATAAAAGCCCAAACTATACTAGATTCTCGAGGTCAATGGACTTTGGAAGCGAAAATATTTTCCGATACCGGCTTAGAGGCCGTCGCCGGAGTACCTCAAGGTAAAAGTCGAGGTAAAGGAGAAGCGGTTAGTCGAGAGGCCGAAGAAGCGGTTAGTAATGTCAATGATAAAATAAACCAAGCTCTAAAAGATTTTTCATTAGATAATCAAGAGGGGATAGATAATCGCTTGAAAGAATTAGATGGTAGTGAGGATAAGAGTAATTTAGGTGGTAATGCTATTTTAGCTATATCTTTAGCTTCAGCTCGTTTAATGGCCAAAGTAGATAATAAACCCTTATGGTTATATTTATCTCAATTGACCGGTTCTCACCCTCAAGCTCCCAAACTTTTAGCTAACCTAATTAATGGTGGCTTACATGCGCAAAGTGGTTTGGATTTTCAGGAATATATTTTGATTCCGGAAACCAATAATATTAAAGAAGCTATTGAAATTATTCTTAAAGTTTATAATAACTTGGGTCAATTACTAAAAACCTATCCTTCCGGGACAGCAGTTGGTGATGAAGGCGGATATGCTCCAAGTCTTGATGATAATAACTATCCTTTTGAACTGATAAAAAAAGCTTTAAGCAGAAGTGAAATAAAATTTTCTTTCGGCTTAGATGCGGCCGCTGATAATATAGCTGATTTAACTGAAGAAGAATTATTTGAAGCTTATTCACAAATGATTGATAATTTTCCTCTCACTTATTTAGAAGATCCTTTTGGTGAAGGTGATTTTTCAGCTTGGCGAAGAGTTTTTTCAGAATTTTCAAATAAAGTAGATATTGTCGGTGATGATTTAACAGTAACTAATCCGAAATTACTTTCCAAACCGGAAATGAAAGAAATGATAAATGGCGTGATAATAAAACCAAATCAGATCGGCACATTATCAGAAACCTTGGAAGCCATTAAGATAGCCAAGCAAAACAATTGGCGAATCTTTGTTTCTCACCGTAGCGGGGAGACTAATGATGACTTTATAGCTGATTTGGCTTTTGGAGTAGGGGCTGATGGATTTAAGCTGGGGGCACCGGCTCGTGGAGAAAGGATTAGTAAATATAATCGTCTATTAAAAATTAATGTGGAAAAAGATATTTTAAATAATTAATTACCTACTATTGTTAGGTTTATCTTTTGCTTTAAAAAAATAGACTTGTTATAATAGTGATATGAATTTGCGTGTCCTTATGTTTGGTTGGGAATTCCCGCCACAAAATAGTGGAGGACTGGGGACTGCTTGCCGAGGAATAGTCAGAGCCTTATCTGACCTTTGTTGTCGGGTGACTTTTGTTTTACCCAAGAAAATGTCGATTACAGAAAAAAATATTCGTCTTTGTTTTGCCGATATTCCCGAAGTTGATGTGATAGGTTTGAATGGTTTTTTTCATCCCTATATCACACCTGACCAATATCAATCTTGTTTAGCTGGGGAAAAATCAACAAATTGTTATGGTCAGACGCTTTTAGAAGAGGTTAGATTATATGGTCTGAGGGCTCAAAGGATAGCCAAAAAAGAAAATTTTGATATTATTCATGCTCATGATTGGCTGACTTTTCCGGCTGGAATAATGGCTAAAAAAATTTCCGGTAAACCGTTAGTAATTCATGTTCATGCTACTGAATTTGACCGTTCTGGTGGAACTGGAGCTAATCCTGATGTTTATAAAATAGAAAAAGAAGGAATGGAGGCAGCTGATGGTATTATTGCTATTAGTAATAGAACTAGGGATATGGTTATAGAAAAATATGGCATTAATCCTCAAAAAGTTAGGGCGATTCATAATGGTATAGAACATGAAGAGAAAGATTTGTCGCATATTCCCAATTTTATTTCTTTGGCTCGACAAGAGGGTTATAAAATAATTTTATTTGTTGGTCGATTAACTTTACAAAAGGGACCTGATTACTTCTTGAAAGCTGCTAAAGAAGTTTTACGCGTTCGACCTAAAACTTATTTTGTCATTGCCGGTTCAGGTGATATGGAAAATCAAGTCATTCGACAGGCGGCTGAGATGGGAATAGCTGATAAAATAATCTTTGCCGGTTTTTTGCGAGGAAGGGAATTGGATGGATTATATCATTCAGCTGATTTATATGTTATGCCGTCGGTTTCCGAACCGTTTGGTTTGACTCCACTAGAGTCTTTACAGACCGGAACTCCGGTTTTGGTTTCTTATCAATCTGGCGTGGCGGAAATTTTAAGTAATGCTTTGAAAACAGATTTTTGGGATATAGAAGATATGGCGAGTAAAATGGTGGCGGTCATTGATTGGCCACAATTGAGAAATGTTCTTTCTTGTGAAGGGTGTCGGGAAACTAAAAATATAAGTTGGCATAAGTCCTCAGCCAAATATATAGATT
>DSBD01000037.1 GCA_011049365.1 Candidatus Vogelbacteria bacterium | reverse complement strand
TATAGGTATAATATAATATTGTGTGGCTTTGCCGCGCGCAAGAACGAGCGAAGCGAGTTCATATTATTACCTCGGGGCTTTGCTCCGAGGGCGTATATTGAAAAGAAGATTTTGAGAAAATTGTTTTGGTATCTGGCGACGGAGATTATAAAATGCTTGTGGATTTTTTGATTGAAGAAAATAGGTTCGCTATGCTATTGTTTCCAAACAAAAATTTTGCTTCTTCTTTGTATAAAAAAATTAAATCAAATCATAAGTCTTTTTTGGAAGATAATGATATTAAAAAGAAAGTTTCTTAATTAAAAATATAGTCCCCCTTCGGCAAGCTCATGACAAGTCAAGCGACGCAAGTTACATACTTTACATACATTAACTCTACGTCGCTAAAAAAATAATTTTATCAAAAGGAAAAGGCCCTTAGGTATTTAACCGTTCGGGTCCTTTTTCGTCTTAATACTTACATTTTTACAGATTTATAAAAAGAGTTAAGCAGATACGGTAATGTGTACACTCTTTTGGCACTTTTTACCAACATTATACAAAATTAAAAGTCCTAATAGCATTATCAACCAAGGCCTTTAAAACTTCCTTTTTCGGCTCAGGGCGCAAATAAGCTATTCTTTCAGCTACTAGGCGAACATTCAAGGGTTCATTTCTTTTATTACGATATGGTTCAGGAGAGACATAGGGACAATCGGTTTCTGACATTATTCTATCCAGAGGACAATTTTTAATAATCTCATCATATTGTGAAGTAAAAGTAATAACTCCGGTAAATGATAAAGTATGGCCTAAATCAAGAAAAGTGCGAGCTATTAGCCAATCACCGGAGAAAAAATGGACATTAACTTTTAAACCTTTGAAATCTTTTAAAATTGCCAAGGCATCATCAAAAGCTTCTCGAATATGAAGCATTATCGGTAATTTGTTTTCCTGAGCTAATTCCAACTGCTCAATGAATATTTTTCTTTGCTCTTTTTTGTCTTCGTCGTTTTTTAGGTGAAAATAATCCAAACCACATTCACCAATAGACACTACTTTTTTACTTTTTGCTAAGTGGCGATAATAATCAATATCAAAATCATTAGGATTCTCTTCTTGAGATTTATTAACTTCATCTTCGTCTTCATCATCAGTAGAAGAAGAACAGGAATGTATTGGATGGTGACCAATAGAGGCATAAACTCCTTGGGGATATTTTTCAGCTAAAAATACAGCTCGCCAAGAGGTGGCTTTTTGACTACCAACATTTATTAGCCAAACATTTTCATCTAAAGTTTTTTTAATTATTTCTTCAGCCTCATTATTAAAAACGGCGAAATTGACATGAGCGTGAATGTCTATAAATTCTGGTATCATAACTATTTTCTAAGAAATAATGGTTGCTCGGGAAATTTATTCTCCCTGACTAAAGATATTATTCTACTAGCCGTCTTGGGCATAAATGGTTCCAACATTTTACCGATGATGGCTAAATCTTTAACTAAATCTATCAATATTTTTTCTCCTTCAGCTGGGGAAATTTTTATTAATTCAAATGGCTTTCTGACACTAATGGTCTCATCCATTGAACCAATCTTTTGCCAAATGAAATTAATAGCTTCGTTAAGATTATAATTATTCATAAAATTATGATATTCCTCCGGACAATTAATTTCATAAAAAGGTGTTTGATTTAGATATTGGGATGATAACTTCATTATCCGACTGACTAAATTGCCTAAACCATTAGCTAGGTGAGCGTTATAAATTTCTTTAAATCTGGCATCAGAATAATCGCTATCATCAAAAAGATTTATATGACGAGTTAAATAATAGCGCAAAGCATCAGTTCCATATTCGTCAATCAAAGTAAAAGGTGAAATAACATTTCCTAAACTTTTACTCATTTTTTTTCCATCAGCGGTAATAAAACCATTGATGATTATTTTCTTTGAATTAGATAAACCGGCAGCTAAGAGCATGGCTTGCCACATAGCTGATTGTTGACGAAGATTATCTTTACCACAATACTGAATAACCGGCCAATATTTTTTAAATTTTTCCATATCTTCCGGCCAGCCAATAGCGGTTAAATAATTGACCAAAGCATCAAACCAAACATAGATAACTTGTTTTTTATCACCAGGCACTTCTATCCCCCAGGGCATTTTATCTTTCAATCGAGAGATACTGAAATCACTCAAACCACTAGAAACAAAATTATAAATTTCTTTCAGGCGATAATCAGGTAAAATAAATTCAGGATTTTTTTTATAAAGCTCAAGTAATTTATCTTGAAAAGAGCTAAAACGAAAAAAATAATTTTCTTCCTCAATAATTTCCAATTGCTGACCCGGGTGAAGAGGACATTCACCAGCAATCAATTCAGAATCAGTTTTTTCTAATTCACAACCAATACAATACTTGGCCTTGTATTTCTTTTTATAAATATAACCATTATCTTTACAAATTTTCCAAAAATGTTGAGCGGCTTTAATATGTTTTTTATCAGTGGTTCTAATAAAGTTTATTTCCGGCCAAATGTCTAGTTTTTCTATTAAATCACTAAAAATTTTTGATTTTTTATCAGCATATTCTTGAGGACTAATATTTTGTTCTGTGGCTTTTTGTAGTATTTTCAAACCATGCTCGTCAGTACCGGTATTAAAAAAAACATCCTCACCTAAAGACAAATGATAACGAGCAATAATATCAGCCCTAACCACTTCTAAAGCAAAACCGACATGAGGTTCGTTATTGATATAGGGTAAGGTGGTGGTGATATAGAAACTCTTAGCCATTTTATTTTTCAGATTTTGAAGATATCTTTTTAAGCCAAGCTAATTTTTGTTCTCCATAATCATTAGCCAATTCTAACAAGACGGTAGCTACTGGTACTGCTAAAATTATTCCCAAAAAACCAGCCAGCTTCCAGCCGATTATTAATGACAAAATGGCAATGATTGGGTGAACGCCAACTACTTTCTTAACAGCTATCGGATAAATGAGATGATTTTCAAACTGTTGAATAATTACATATAAAGCAATAACCGCTAAAGCTAATGGGAAGCCACTAGTCAAAGCTATGAAAAAAGCCGGCACAGCTGATAATATTGGGCCGAAGATGGGAATAAGTTCAAAAATGGCGGCAATGATAGCTAAAGTTAGAGCATAACGAACACCAAGAATTGTTAACCCCAGAAAAACTAAAACCCCAACAATTAGACTCAAAATCAACTGCCCCTTCATCCATAAACCAATTTTCTTTTGAGCTCGACGCCAAAGAGAAAGAATATATTCTTCATATTTAAGCGGAGTAGTTAGCCGTAAGAAATTTTCTATCCCCTTTTCTTGAACCGCTAGATAAAAAGACAGAACTAAAATCAAGACAAAATTAAAAATTCCTCCAAAAAACATAGCTGTAGTTAAGAAAGCTCCACCGGCTAAAACTTCCAATTCTTTTTTCAAACCTTCAAACAAATTTTCCAAAGGAAAATCTATTCCTAAAGTTCCTGTTAATGAAGCCCAAGACTCCTCTGCTAGACCAAAGAAATCAAAAGATTCTAATTTTTCAGGAGCAGTCTTGGAAAGGTCAAACATCTCAGTCAAAAGAGGAGGAATTAAAAAGTATAAACTACCGATAATAATACTGAAAAATAAAACATAAATAAAAAGAACAGCCAAAACTCTCGGCACCCTTTTCTTGGCAAACCATTTAGTGGTCGGTTCAACCGCTGAAGCTATGACTACTGAAGTCAAAATAATCAAAAAGACATCAAAAAGAAAAACGAAAAGAACTAAGCCCAAAACCAAAACCATCGCTTTAAGAATTGTGCCAGTTGAAATATTTATAGATAAAGTATTATCTTTCATTATTCTAAATTTACTATATTAAGTGGTAATTTACAACCACCATGATTTAACCTAGAATTTTGGTAGCTAATTTTTCTATCTTATCAAGTTTTAATTTTTCGCCAACAACCGATAAACTCAAATTACTAGCTGAAAAAATATCTTCAGCCAAAACTCTAATTTGTTCAGCGGTTACACTTTCTAGGGCATTTAAATAATCTTCAGGTGATACTAAAGGCAAACCAGCTGATAAGCGAGAAGTAAAAAATGAAGCCAAACCAGCCGGTGTTTCTAAACTCAAAAGAATTCTACCTTTTAAGCTATTTTTAACTTTGAAAAGCTCTTGAGATGAAATAGGTCTTTCTTTTATTTTAGTAACTTCTTCAAAGACAGCCTCTAAAGAATTGAGAAAAGAATCCTTTCTTAAACCAGCACCAATCATAAATAATCCCCTATTAGCCAAAGCATAATGTCTAGCAAAACAATAATAAGCCACCCCTAACTCTTCTCTTAATTTAATAAATAATCTGGAACTCATTCCGCCACCTAAAATAGCAGATAAAATAACTGCTTGAGGTAGTTGAGAAGCTGAATAAGAAAAGCCCGGGAAAGAGGACATAAAATGATTTTGGTCAGTTTTTTTATTAATAGTTTCTAGGCGAAGACCGGGTCGTCGTTTAAGACTTGATAAGGATGGTAATTTTTTGCCTTTAGCAAAATCAGTAGTTTCTTTTTCTAAAATAGCTAAAATTTTTGAAGAGTCAAAACGACCAGCTATTATGACGGCACTATTAGCGATAGAGTAATTCTTATGATAAAAATTTCTTAAATCTCTTATTTTCATATTTTGGATTGTTTCTTCCTCCCCGACAACACTCCAACCAGCAGAAATTGATTGACCATAAGTTAAGGGCCAGATAAGCTCTTCAGCCAAATCAGGAGGAAAATCTTTATACATTCTTAATTCTTCCAAAATAACTCCCCTTTCTCTTTCTAAATCAGCCGACGTTAAATTGGGACGACCATACATATCAGCTAAAATGGAAACTATCTTAGGCAAAGCCGAAGGAGAGGAAGAAGCATAATAGACCGTATTTTGTCGACTAGTATAAGCATTGTATTCGGCACCTAAAGAGTCTAGGGCGACTGAGATATCAAGTGGGCCGGGATAATTTTTAGACCCCTTAAAACACATATGCTCCAAAAAATGAGCGGCACCTTTAATTTTTTTACTTTCCCTTTCTGAGCCGGAACGAGCGATAAAAAATAAAGAGGCGGTCCGTGATTGTCGGCCGGCCGGTAATAATAAAACCGGCAGACCATTTTTTAATTTTATCACCTCAAAAGATGTTCTAGACATAGAGATTATAAACTATTGAACAACTTCAGCCCATTTGGGGTCAAAACCGGATTCAGCTATTAAATTGGTATCTAAATTACGTAATGAGCCGGTTAAATTACTTTCTGTGAAAGTGTCAAAACCTCCATATGATAAACGAGAAATAAGATTAGGTGCCCGTCCAATATCAGCCACGGTTGGTCTCAAAGAAACTTGGAAAAAAGCTTCCCTAGTGGGACGGTCAAAACCGGTGCCGGCTGGTAAATCACTAACTCTCCAAATAATTTCTCCAGTATTAGCATTATAACTAATATTTTCATTTTCCGGAGAAATATTACTTAACCAAGAGACATAAGGAGGTAGGAAGCCCCTAACTTCAACATCGCGAAGATCATTGGAAGAATTGATTAATGACCAGCCAATAGTATAGGTGGTTTCTCTATCTACCCTAGGAGGTAAAGGTCCATAATTAATGAAAGGACCTTGAGTGTAGAAAGCTCTAGCCGTGGCACGAAAATCAGAATGAATTTTAACAACTCTTTGAATATCAATCCTAGTCTCTTCGTCGGGGAAACCTTCAGCTATTCTTTTACTAATAACGGCCAGATTAATACCGATGGTTGGATTATAAAAAGGTGAACGTCCGAGAGCTGTTAAAGAAGACAAATTAAATCTCAAACTAACTCTCTCTCGAACTCCGGGTGACATTACATTAAGAGCCGGAAATGTTCTCTTATCCCAAAAGGCAGTTCTCTCGCTGGCCCGATAAAATCCATTTGTTACTCTAAAAGATAAATCATCTATCGGCTGACCGGCAAAAGACAATTCCAAACGATTATCTAATAAATTTTCTTGAAGATTATTGACTAAATCTATATTTATAACTACTTCCGAACCGGGAGCCACCACTACTTCAGGTAAAGAGCTGTTGTTTATAATTATATTAGCACCCAAAAAAGAACGACTTATGGAAGTTAGAGAAAAAATTTCACCTAGAATAGTCTGCAAATCATTCCGACCTTCAGATAAACCGATTCTGAACTGAAAAGGTTTTATTTCTTCTTCTTGGCCAGAAATCGTTCCAAATATCTTTATCCTCCTTTCAGCGCCAGTAGGTAAATCTCCCAAACGCCAAAAATTATCACCAATGACCGGTGGCGGTTCGGAACGACTAAAGACAAAACCACGGGGATAACTAACCTCGAATACTACTCCCTGAAGAGGTAAAGCGGCATTAGAAACAGCTCTCGCTTCTATTACAATATCCTGTCCGGAAATAACTTCGGGAATTAAGTCAACAAAAATACTTACCGGTGGAGTACTAATAACTAATTTATGAGAACTTCTTTTAGCAAAGGGGGTATTACTACCGGCTACCCGATATTCCATAATCGCCGAAAAATCTTTTTCTTCATTTTCTTGGCCAAAAAGAACCACCGCGATGGTTAAATTACGCATCTCGCCAGGTTCTATGGTACCCAATTCTTCTCGCCAAGTGGTTAAAGGAAAAGAAAGATCATCCGGTGAGCGACTATTTTCAGGTAAAGAAAGGATTAAAACAGCTTCATTTAAAGCTATATTATTACGATTAACAATAGTTAAACGAATAGATACACGGTCCCCAGCTTTAACTAAAGATGGAGTCTGAAAATCTATATCAATATTGCGATTGGAAACAATATTATAATCTCGTGAAAAAGCCCAAAAAGCAAAGACAGCCACTCCGATAAAAAAAATGAGAGATAAAATAAAAATCCCGCCCAAAAAAATGTTAAAGCTAAATATTTTCTTCTTACGACGAGGCGCTTCTTGTTGCCACTTTTCAGGAACTTTTTTCTTTAGAGGTGATAAATCTGAAGGAGGAGTAATACCCTTTTCTTTTTTTTCTTGAAAGAGTTTTTTCTCTAATTCTGTTATTTTACTATATTCATTATGATCAGAAGACATATTGGTATTATAAAGCCTATTGAAATCCAAAACAAGCTTAACTAAATCATTCTATTTGATAAGTTTAAGGTTTTGAATCAGAAAAAATATAATATAAATTTATATTTTCTATAAATTAGTCAAATTAATTGATTCATTTATTTCCCTGATAAAAGCTTGACGTTTATTTTTTTCAATTGATATAGCTTTAGTTTGCCAATCATCAACCGCCAAAAATTCTTGGCAAAATTTTGGTAGGGGCCGATAACCTAAATGAGATAAAAGGCGCAAATTGAAAACAATCTCTAAAGATTTTATTTGGTCAATAGTTAATTCCCGATTAGCTAAAATAAATAGGCAAGCAATTAAATCATCATAAAGAGAAGAATATTTATCTCTCTGGCCCAATAACCTATTTATCAAAGATGACCAATTGGCGACTAAAAAACGACGAGAAATGGAAAAAAGAAAAGGTGAATTCTGGCTAATTGTTTCTACTCCAACCAAACGCCAATAGTCAGCTTTGGTTGATATTAAAGAAAAATTAGCTAAAGAATATAAATTGAGATGATACCTTAGTTTTGATTTTAAGACTCTAATTCCTTTAGCCTCTACCCACAATAGACCCAATTCTCTAGTTAAAACCAAAAGTCGTAAATCAATCTCATTCCAGTATTCTCTTTTTAATATAAAGCCCTCTGTTTGATAGATAAAATGAGACATTTATTTTTAAACTTTTTTTAAATTAATGGCGACTTTTTTATCATCTATAATAATCTTTTCTACCTCGTGAGGAGAATCAGTAAAAGATTGAATAGATATATCTCTTAAAGAAGCTTGCCGTTTTAAATCATCAATTGATTTTTCCAAAAATTTTCCAAAATCAGAATTGCAATAAATTTTCAAATCAGCTTTATCATTAGGTGAAAAACCATTTTTCTTTCTCAAATTCTGAACCTGGCGGATAAATTCTCTTAATTGACCAGCTAATAATAATTCAGGAGTCAGATTACTATCTAATTCTAAATAGCTATCTTCTTTATCGGCTACAAAAGTAATTTCATTAACATTTATTTCTTGGCTAATTATTTGTTTCAATTCTTCTTGTTTAGAAATTTTTTCATCTCCGATGAATAAAGTTTTCAAAGGTTGACGAACTTTAAGGCCCAACTGGGAACGTTTTTCAAGAGCTAAAGAACAAATCTTTCTGGCAATTTCCATATTTTCTAAAATTTCTTTATCAAATGACTCAATTTCCGGCCAAGAAGTCAAATGAATACTCTCGGGTTCATCATTAGAACGAATTTGTTGATATATTCTTTCGGCCATAAAGGGAGCAAAGGGCGCTAAAATAGTAGCCGAATGATGAAGAGCTTTTTTAAGAGCTGCGGAGGCATTTTTTCTTTCCTTAATATCTTCATCTTTAAAACGAGAGCGTGAGCGACGCAAGTACCAAGTAGAAAAATCATCAACTAAGCCATCTAGCAATTTGGTAGCTTTATCAATTTCATAAGCTTCCAGTAATTTTTCAATTTCTAAAGTAAGACAATCTAAGCGAGCCTTCATCCAATGATCCAATATATTATCATCTTTAAACTCAGCTTGAACATCCTTATCAGCATAAGTCTCATAAAAAATTAAAATATTATCTAAGCGAGAAATAATTCGACGAGAAACTTCCATTAGGCCCTTAGTAGAAAAACTAAAATCTTCACCTCTAACTACTGGTGAAGATAAAAGATAAATTCTTAAAGCATCAGCCCCATAATCATTAACTATATCACTAATATCAGGATAATTTTTTAATCGTTTGCTCATCTTTTGACCGTCTTCTGCCAAAACTATTCCATTAACTATTACATTTTTGTAAGCCGGGCGGTCAAATAAAGCTGTTGAAATAACCAAAAGTGAGTAAAACCAACCTCTCGTTTGGTCAAGACCTTCAGCAATGAAATCAGCCGGTAAACCAATTCCTTTATCAGGTTGAAAATCTTCCTCAGTCTTAAAGGGATAATGTCTTTGCCCATAAGGCATAGCTCCTGATTCAAACCAACAATCAAAAACATCTTCTATTCTTTTCAATTTTCCACCACAAGAGCAATCAAGTTGAGCTTGGTCTATAAAGGGTCGATGTAAATCTATCTCGCCAAATTCATTTCGGGGCAAAGTTGATAATTTAAGGGGGCGATAATCAGCCGTATCTATAAAATCTTGATGATGATTTTTAATATTAATCATTTGGCGAATAGAAAAACCAGCGCCGGCTGATAATAAAAGCCAAGCCGGAGTCTCATGAGTAACAAAAAGTATTTTTTTATTTTTATATTTTTCTTCCACTTCAAATAATACATCGGACACTCTCTGTAAAACATCTTTCAAGTTTTCTCCGCCCACCGGCGCCCTTTCGAAACGATCTAGATTGCCAGAAAAATGATTTATATAATCATCTACTGATTTTAATTCAAACTGACCAAATTCTATTTCCCGCAAACGTTCATCGGCTATAAGTTTGTCATCTTTTAATCCCAACAAATTAGCCACTAAGGAAGCAGTGTTTTTTGTTCTTAAAAGCGGCGAATAAATTATTAAATCAATATCTAACTTTTTAAGTTCCGCTATTTTATCTTTTACTTGTTGTCGCCCTAACTCTGATAAGTCATGTTGATTATCAAGAGCAGAACTTAAGATATTTTTAACATTTGATTCGGCCTGGCCATGACGCATAACCCAATATTGATTATTAGCTAATGGTAGAGCTTCCTCTAATTCAGTTATTGAACCAAAAACTTTTTTCCCCTGACAAGAATCGCAAACCCAGACGGGAATTGAAGCTCCCCAAAAACGAGAGCGAGAAATAGCCCAGTCTCTAGTATTTTCTAACCATTTACCAAAACGGCCTTCTTTAATATGTGCCGGAACCCAATTTATTTGGGAATTATTTTTTAATAATTTATCTTTAAAGTCAGTAACTTTAACAAACCAAGAATTAGTTCCATAATTGAGAAGCGGTGTATCACAACGCCAACAATGAGGATAAGAGTGAATAATGTTCTCACGCTTAAAAAGTAAATCTTTTTCTTCTAAAAGAGAACAGATTTTTTCATCTATACTTTTAGAATCATTTTTAGTTTTAACCACCAAGCCAGCCAAATCACCCATTTGAGATAAAAAGCGACCATTTTGACCAATATGTTGAATAAGAGGTAAGGAAAATTTCCTAGCTAGCTCCAAATCATCTTCTCCAAAAGCTGGAGCAATATGAACCAGACCGGTTCCCTCTTCTAAAGAGACAAAGTTAGCTGGATATATTTTCCAGGCCTTATCACCATTATCCATATCCTGACGTTGATAATATGAAAAAATCGGTTGATATTCTTTACCAACTAAATTATTACCGGACATTTCTTCAATTATCTTTACTTTTTTGCCAAAAACTTTTTCAATCAAATTTTTAGCTACAATATAAAATTGTCCTTGATGCTCAACTCGACAATAAATAAATTCCGGATTAATAGCCACCGCCACATTGGCCGGTAATGTCCAGGGGGTAGTTGTCCAAATAAGTAAATAAGAATCTTTTTCACCGACCAAAGGTATTTTAACAATCACTGAAATATCTTCAATATCAGCATAACCCTGATTAACTTCAAAATTAGATAAAGTAGTTTCGCACCTGGGGCAAAGATGAAGTGATTTAAAACCTTCATAAATTAATCCTTGGTCAAACAATCTTTTAAAAATCCACCAGATAGTCTCGGTATATTCAGTATCCATAGTTCGATAATCATCCTCCATATCAACCCAACGTCCCATTCTAGGAATTAACTCTTGCCAAACTCCAGCACAACGAAGAACACTAACTGAAGCTTGGCGATTAAATTTATCAAGACCATACTCAATTATATCCCTCTTTGACTCCAAACCGATTTCTTTTTCAGTAATATTTTCAATTGGTAAACCATGACAATCCCAACCCCAACGTCTAGCGACACGATAACCTTTCATAGTTTTAAATCTTGGTATTAAATCTTTGAGCGAAGTCGGCAAAATATGACCATAATGCGGGTCACCGGTAGCAAAAGGCGGACCATCATACATAACAAAGTCACCTTGGGGATTTGATTTGGTTAAACTCTTTTTAAATATTTTATTAACTAACCAAAATTTAAGAATTTCTTCTTCTTGAAGAGCAATTTTGCTCTTTTTTTTATCATCTTTATCCATAGTTATTACATTTTACTGGGAATTCTTATTCCAAGCAAATATAAGCCGTTTTCCATAACTTGAAAAAAGGCCATAGTTAAAGCTAATTTATAACTAGCTGTTGGGTCATCTTTATCAACTATTTTTTCTCGCGAATAAAAATTGTTAAAATTACCGGCCAAATTTAAAAGATAAGAAATTATTATTTGAGGAGAAGAATTCTCTCCAGCTCGCGCCACTTCTTCCGGAAAACGATACAATAATCTTTCTAAGTTTTCTAAAGGCCAATTATCAGGACGAGAAAAAGAACATTCTAAGCCAATCTTTTTAGCTTCATCTAAACAAGACTCGGCTCTTCTGGCTGAATATTGAAGATAGGGACCGGAATCTCCTTCAAAAGAAAGGGATTTATTAAAATCAAAAATTATATCTTTACCGGGCGATTGTTTAAGAACAGCAAAACGTAAAGCACCTAGAGCAATATCTTGAATAGCTTGCTGTTTTTCTTTTTTAGATAATAAACGTTCAGACATTTTTTCTTCTATTATTTTTTCTATATCTTTTAATAAGCTCTTAAAAGCAATAACCGAACCAGTCCGCGATGACATCTTACCGGAAGGTAACTTTAACATTCCATGACCAATATGTTTAGTTCTCTGAGCTAAGTTAGGATAAATTTCTTCCAAAGCTTTTAAAACAACAGCGAAATAATCATTGACTTCATTACCGGTAACAATAAAAGACAAATCATAAGGATAAGATTCGTACTTTATTTCTGCCAAAGCCAAATCTTTGGCTTCATAGGTCGGCAAATTATGGGAATTTATAAAGACCCTGGTGTGGAGATTATATTTTTCGCCGGGGAAAATAATTGCTTGGTCGGAAAAAACAAAAATATCTTTGGCTAAATATTCTTTAACTAATTCCACACCTCGAATGGCAGTTTGGCTTTCAAAAAAACTAAAATCAAATTTAGTATCTAAAATATCATATATTTCAGCAAATTCATCCAAACTCCACTGCCGACCTAAATTATAAATAAATTTAGTTAAAAATTTTTTTTGTCCATAAATTTCTTTATTAATTTCTACTATTTGCTGACGAGCTTTTTCATCTTCACGATATTTTTTATCTCCATAAGCATAACAATCTCCCAAAAATCTGGCTCGACTAGTTTGTTGTCCAAAAAGTTTCTGCCATAATAAAAGATGAAGATTTTGTTTTAGACCATAAATAGCTTTAGCAACATGCAAACCAACATCACCAGAATAACAAAATCTCTTAACTTCAGCTCCGGAAAATTCAAAAATCCTAGCCAAAGATTCGCCAATAAAATTAGTCATCATATGACCAATATGAAATTCTTTAAAAGGATTAGGGTCAGTATATTCTATTGCTATTTTTTTACCTTGATTTGATTTTATTTTTCCAAAATTACGGCTACTTTTTATTATTTTTTCTAAAGAATTAGCAAAGAAATCATCTTTCAAAAAGATATTTATAAAACCAAAACCGGCAATGTCCATTTTAGAAATTTCCGGTATATTTCTTTTCTTTAATTCACTAATTATTTCTACCGCTAAATCTAGAGGATTTTTATTAAGTTTTTTGCCGTAAATTAAAGCGCCATTCAAAGAATAATCACCTAAAGACATATCAGTTGGATGTTCAACTATAAATTTTGGTCCACGAACACCCATCTTTTTTAAAATCTCGGTCGTTTCTAATTTTATCTTTTTTTCTAACATAAAACAGATATTTTAAATTCCGGTTGAACCAAAACCATTAGCTTGGCGAGCAGTCTCTGATAATTCCTCAACCAATTCAATCTCCGGTCGACAGACTGCCTGAATCAAAACTTGAGCTATTTTCTGTCCGGGCTTTATAACTATATCTTTATGACTTAAATTATGAACAATTATAGTATATTCACCCCGATAACCAGAATCGATTACTCCACCGGCCGTCTTTAAACCATTTTTTAAAGCCAAACCACTCTTATCCCAAACCAAAGAGACAAAACCATCGGGAATTTCTATAGCTAAACCAGTTCTGATCGGCGCCCATTTTTTAGCTGGAATTTTAATTTCTTCAATTGAAAAAACATCAAAACCAGCATCGCCCGGTAAAGCATAAACCGGCAATATTGCTTCAGGAACAAGTTTTTTGACTTTTATTCTAATCTTTTGAGACATAATTCTAATTTAGCATAAAAAATCTTCCTTAGGAAGAAGACTTTGTCGCTAATATATGCCCTCGGGGTAAAGTCCCGAGGTAATAAATACGAACTCGCTTCGCTTGTCCTTGCGCCCGGCCGAGCCGTGCGGTATTATACCTATATTAGCTCCTCGGCTCGGAAATGAAAATGTAAAAACATTTTCATTTCACTCGCTCTACGTCGCTAATATATGCC
>DSBD01000070.1 GCA_011049365.1 Candidatus Vogelbacteria bacterium | reverse complement strand
GTCCTTCAGGGTTTGTCCCGAGGGCATATATTAGCGACGTAGAGTGAGTGAAATGAAAATGTTTTTACATTTTCATTTCCGAGCCGAGGAGCTAATATAGTCCTTCAGGGTTTGTCCCGAGGGACTATATTTTTTTTGTTGATATTATTATATTAATCTCAATTTTAGTACGAATATTGATACTATAGTCTCAAAATTAGTATAAATATTGATACTATAGTATCAAAAATCAAAAAAAAGCAAGATTAGACAAATTAAGTTATGAAATATAAGATTAGAGTGATCTACTCTCCTAGAATTCCTTTTATTTTTTCAGCCATTTCGGCTAATTCGTCTTTAGAAACATCATTTCTTCCAGCCCAATGACGATGGCCATCATCGGAAAAACGGGGGACAATATGCCAGTGAGCATGAAAGATTATCTGACCAGCGGCCGGTTCATTATTCATAATAATATTAACACCTTCAGCTTGAGAAGCTTTTTTAACCGCTTGAGCCAATTTAGCTAGGGGCCGTCCGAGCTTATCTAAGGCTTCATCTGACAAATCAAAAATATTGCGATAATGTTCCTTGGGAATTAAAAGTAGATGACCTTTATTAACCGGTCTAATATCTAAAAAAGCCAACCAAGTTTCATCTTCATAGACTTTATCAGCCGGTATTTGACCGGATGCTATTTGGCAAAATAGACATTCCTTTTCCATAACTTTGATTTTAGCATAAAGATATCAAAAATTAAATTATTATCAATTTGCCTCAATATTTAATACCCTTTATACTATTTCCTATATGAAAAACAATTGGCGACCGATAAGTTTTGATGTAGACAATAGTCTGAGGGATAAATATCCGGAAATTTTGTTGAGAATACTGGCTAACCGGGGTATTAGTAATGAGCTGGAAATAGAAAAATTCCTTAATCCTGATTATAGCCGAGGGCTTTATGACCACCTTTTATTAAAAAATATTAAAAAAAGTGTTAAAAGGTTTTTGGCTGGATTAGATAATAAGGAGAAAATACTTATCTTTGCCGATTATGATGCTGATGGTGTGCCGGGAGCAGCCATTATCTCATCTTTTTTAGATAAAATTGGCTACAGTAATTATGAAGTCTATATTCCTGACCGTTATAGTGAATCTTATGGCTTAAATGAAGAACAGATGGCTAATTTTTTAAAACAAGATTTTAAGTTATTAATTACCGTTGATTGTGGAATCAAGTCTAATCAGGCTGTCAGCTTGGCTCGAAAAAATGATTTAGATGTTATTATTACTGACCATCATTTAGCCGGCGAGGAGCTTCCACCAACAGAATACATCATTGACCCATGGCAAAAAGGTGATAAATATCCTTTTAAAGAATTAGCTGGTGCTGGGGTGGCTTTTAAATTTGTTCAAGCTGTTTTAGCTCATCGAGATTTTGGCTTAGTTGAAGGTTGGGAGAAGTGGCTCTTAGATTTAGTGGCCATTGCTACTATTGGTGACATGGTGCCTCTTAAAGATGAGAACAGAATTTTGACTTATTTTGGTTTGACGGTTCTGGCTAAAACCAAAAGACCGGGTCTAAAAGCAATGTTTAAGTCTTTAAGATTAAATATCAATTTTCTACAAGCGGAAGATGTTAGTTTTTCAATTGCTCCACGTCTTAATGCGGCCAGTCGTTTAAGTCATGGTTTGTTGGCTTATAGACTTCTGACTACTTCTTCGGTAAGTGAAGCCGGGCAGATAAGTAGTCAATTGGAAAAATTAAATAAAGACCGCCGAGGATTTGTTGATGAGATGTTGGCTTTTGCCGATAATTTTTTCTCGACCGATGAATTACCGGATGTTTTAGTTATTGGTCATAAAGACTGGAATCCCGGGGTTTTAGGTTTAGCGGCTTCCAAATTGGTTGAAAAATATAATCGCCCGGTCTTTATCTGGGCAGAAAATGGCGCTGGAGAGATAAAAGGTTCTTGTCGAGGAACCGGCGAAGAAGATGTAGTAGCTTTAATGGAAGAAGCGGGAGGTTTAAACTTTTTCTCCGATTTAGGTGGACATTATTCGGCTGGCGGTTTTTCTTTACCGGTTGGTAAATTGAAGGATTTAAATAAACAATTAAATGATTCTGTTTGCCAAAAAGATTTTTATCTACCGGAAATAACTTATGATGAAGAATTAAATTTGGAAGATATTTCCGAGAGTTTTTACAAACAAGTTGACAGATGCGCTCCTTTTGGTCAAGCTAATCCTCGTCCAGTTTTTTTATTTAGGAATTTAACCATAGTTGATTCTCGTTTTTTTGGTTCGGGTCAAGAGCATTTGGAAATAGTTTTAAAAGATAAAGATAAACAAATTAAGGCGATTAAGTTTTTCGTTGGTAATAAATTATCTTTTAAAATTGGTCAGAAGGTCAATATTTTAGCCAATTTAGAGAAAAATTTTTTTCGGTCTAGTGGTGAATTGCGCTTAAGGTTATTGGATATTTGTCCCCTGCTTGATTAAGAGTTATAATTACTTTGAATTATGAAACTGATTGCCTAGCGAGTAGTTCCGTAATTCAAAGATAAATGGAAAAATATATTATTAAAACTGATGGCGGAGCGCGTGGTAATCCTGGTCCGGCTGGGATCGGAGCGGTGCTTTTTGATTTTAGTGATAAAGTTTTAGCCAAAGCCAAAAAATATATTGGCCGAGCGACAAATAATGAGGCGGAATATCAAGCGGTTTTTTTGGGTTTGGAATTGGCGCGAAGAAAACTAGGTAAAGAGAAATGTCAAAAGACAGATTTTGATTTTAAATTGGATTCGGAATTAGTGGTTAAACAATTAAATGGTCAATATCAAATTAAAGAGGAAAGACTTTGGCCGATGTTTATGAAAATTTGGAATTTGCGAGTAAAAGATTTCCCCCATTTATCTTTCAGTTATATTAGAAGAGAAGAAAATAAATTGGCTGATAAATTAGTCAATGAAGCGCTGGACGAAGCAGGTAAATGAAAAATATTTTTACGGCGGACGAATTGTTTTTCCTTATATTATTCCGTTGGTCGTTGTCGGTTTTTTATCCGGCCTGTTGGCTTTTTATTATTTTTCTTTTAATTTTTTAATTATTGTTTTGTTTTTAGTCTGGCTGGTCGGGTTTTGGTTAATTGGTTTTTTTCTTAAATATAGGTTTATATTTTGGCTGGCTATCTTTTTAATTTTCTTTACTATTGGTTTGGGTCGAGGTTTTATTTTTGAGGCCGGAATTAGAGATTCTTTTTTAGAAGGTTTTTTGGAGCAAAAAATTTCTTTATCAGGTCAGGTAATTTCTTCTCCTGAATGTCAAAATTTTTATTGTCGCTTTGTTTTTCAGCCAACTAATTCTCAAGCTAAAGTATTGGTTAGCACCAGGGGTGAAAATGTTGATTTTTCTTGCGGGCAATATTTGGAGATAAATGGTAAATTAGCCAGACCACAAGCTTTTATTGATGAACAAGGAAAACTTTTTGCTTATGATAGATATTTAGCCGGTCGAAAAATTGCTTATACTATTTCTTTTGCCACTTTTGAAAAAAGTGAGCAAGAATCCTGGCATTATTGTTCTTGGCTATCTTCTTTAAAAGAATCTTTGTTAGCCGGCCCCAAAAGATATTTACCGGAACCACATTATTCTTATTTTGCCGGAATGAGTTCAGGGGATAGATTGCCTGAGAAGAATAGGCAAATTGCTTCGCAGGTTGGCTTGGCTCATTTATTTGTCGTTTCTGGATATCATCTACAAATAATTGCTACGGCTTTATTTAGTTTATTTTATTTTCTCAAACCAACCTTTCGTCTTCTCTCAACTTCCGGAATTATTTTTCTTTTTATTGCTTTAACCGGTTTTAAATTTTCAGCTTGGCGGGCCGGCTTAATGGCTGTTTTGGCTGGAATATTGTTTATTTTTGGCCGACCCAAAAAGTCTTTCTATATTTTATTAGCAGTTTTATTATTTCTTTCTTTTTTATCTCCACCAGCTCTTCTTTATGACCGAGGTTTTCAACTTTCTTTTCTGGCGGCGACGGGTTTGGTTTTGCTAGGTGATTTTTGGAAAAGAAAAATAGATTTTTTGCCTGATAATTTTAATTTTAAAGATAACACGGCGGCTTTTTTGGCAGTTTATAGCATTATTTTCCCTGCTCTTTTATTATTTTTTGGTGGGGTAAGCATTTGGTCCTGGCCGGCTAATATAGCGGTTGTTCCTTTGGCGCCTTTAATTATTTTTTTTGGTTTTTTAACCGGTTTAATTTACATCATTCCACCTAATTTTTTAGGACAATGGCTAGCTTTTATACCGGCTGTTATCAGTTACTTTTTATTATCTGTAGTAGTTCAGTTAGTTAATCTTTTTTATTTTCTAACCAATTATCAAAATTCTCAGTGGAATATTTTTTCTAGTCTATTACTTTTAATCATAGTGATTATGGTTATTAGAAAAAGATTAAACTTATCCACAATTATAATAAAGGGAAAAAAGTGTTATAATAAAAAATTATAGGTTAATTTGTTATTTTTATGAAACAAAACAATCTTATTGTTGGAATTGCCCTAGGTATTATTTTAACAGCTTTTGTTTTTCAAGTTTACACCATCTATTCTTTTCAGGCAGGGTTAATATCTCATCGACGAGTAATTGCTGACTTAGAACAGACAGTTGAGGAGGTAGAGCAATTTTTAACTCGAGCTCCCGAAGAGGGACAACCGACTGAACAGGATGTCCAGATGATGCCAATCATGGAAGAAGAAAACAATTTATTCTTTGACCAAGAAGACTAATTTTAAAAGATTAATTATTTATAATAACTATGACTCAAGTAAAAAAAGATTTGATAATTGGTTTAATCATTGGCGTGATAGCTACTATTTTTTTCTATCAAGCTTATGCTATTCAAAGATTAAGGCCGGCCTTAATTCAAAACCGAATTGATTTGGAAGTGCTTAATGCTTCTGTTGGTCAAATTGTAGATTTTTTGAATCAAGCCACCGCTCAGGTAAATCAATAAGTTAAATTTAACAATATTAATTATTAAAATATTATGATGAAAAATAAAAAAGGTATCATAGGAATTGTAGTCGCCTTCTTGGTGGTTATTTTTCTAGCCCAAGGATTTTTCTACTATTATATGCTTTCGGTCTATAATTCTAATAGTCACAGGATAGCTGTTTTGCGAGGGCGAACTGAACAAGTGGTAGCTTTTATTAACCAAGCTTTAGCTGAACAGCAATAAAGGGGCGGTTTTGAATTTTTAGCAATTAAAATCGCCCTAGCTGATAGGGCGGTTTTTGAAAATGAAAAATAAAAAAATTAAAATTAGATGGTTAGGGTTGATTTTTTGTCTTTTTGTCCTTGTTTTAATTTGGTCAACTGTTCATTATTCATCTAATAGAAACTTAATGATTGTTTTTTTAGATGTTGGTCAAGGTGATGCTATTTTTATTAAATCACCCGCCGGTCATAAAATTCTTCTTGATGCCGGAGCAGATAAAAATATTAATTCAGTTTTGAGCCCCTTTTTGCCGTTTTTGTCCAAAAATATTGATTTATTTATTGTTAGTCATCCTCATTTAGACCATTATGGTGGTTTTTTAGATTTAATTAACCATCATTCACCTTTAGCTTTTATAGAAGCTGATGTTGAAATTGCCGATTTACCGATAGCTTATCGTTGCTTACTTGATTCTTTAGAATCCAAAGGAACGCCAATACATCGTCTATCCCGAGGGGCGCGAATAGTTTTGGGTCGGGGCGCTTATCTGGATATTCTCTATCCGCCGAGTGGTCGGATTTTTTCTGATTTAAATGAATCTTCTCTTATTGCCCGTCTCTCTTACGGAGAAAATTCTTTTCTCTTTACCGGTGATGCGACTCATAGTTCAGAAAGAGAGGCAGTAATTTTAGATGGTTCTAATTTACAAACTGATGTTTTGAAAGTTTCTCATCATGGCTCCAGAACTGGTAGTTGGCCGGGATTTATTGAAACCGTTGCTCCTACTTGGGCGGTGATTTCGGCCGGAGTGGATAATAGATATAACCATCCTCATCAGGAAGTTTTAGATATCCTATCGGGGGTAGGAGCTCAAGTGTTAGGTACTTATGAGTTGGGTAGCATAAAAATGACCAGTGATGGCCGGGAAATTATTTGTCATAATTGTAATTTCTAGTCTTTAGAAAGAGCCATTTTTTTATGGCAAGAAGAACAAATAAGCTTTCTTTGGCCATCTTCTAAAAAGGCCCATTGTAAATTAGGCTTCTTTCTTTTCTTGCCAGTCGGATTATATTTGGTAGCTCTAATTCTATTAGAGTACCCACCGGTTACCACACTACCTTTTTGACATAAATAACAAGTTTTCATAAATTGATTAAATTATTTTAATTTATCAGTATTTTATGTTATCATAAAAACTCTATTTGGCAAGTCAAAATGGATTTATCTTTAATTTTTTTATTATTAATATTACTTTTATCGGTTATCTGGCATGAGTTGGCTCATGGTTATATGGCTTTATATTTAGGCGATCCAACAGCTAAATTGCAGGGTCGTTTAACTTTAAATCCTCTAGTTCATATTGACCCTTTAGGTTCTATTATTGTGCCTTTTCTTTTGATTATGTTGCCGGGTGATCTGATTTTTGGTTGGGCTAAGCCGGTGCCTTTTAATCCTTATCTTTTGCGTGGTGGTCGCTTCGGCCCGGCTTTAGTAGCTCTGGCCGGACCTCTAGCTAATTTGTCATTAGTGGCTTTTTTTACTTTTCTACTATATCTTGATATTTTACCGTTGGCGGTTATTAGTTTAGTGGTCTATGCCGTGGCTATTAATCTTATTTTAGCAATGTTTAATTTAATACCCCTACCTCCTTTGGATGGTTCCAAAATATTGGCAGCTTTAATCCCCTGGAGATATCAATATGTAATTGAATGGCTGGAGAGAAATTGGTTCTTGGTTTTTATTTTCCTTTTCCTTTTTATCTTCAACTATTTTTTTGTTTTGGTCGGCCTGATTTTGAATTTTATATTACCGAGTGCTTTGGGTGGCCTTATTTTCTAACTTTAATTAAAAATGGAGAAATATATTTGCTTTTTTTGATGAAATATATTAAAGTAAGCCCCGTATGCCAACAATAAATCAATTGGTTAAAAAAAGTCGTCGCAAAGTTGAGAAAAAGTCCAACGCCGTGGCCTTATCGCGCGGTTTTGATTCTTTGAAGAATAAGACTGTTTCCTATCATTCACCCTTTAAAAGAGGTGTTTGTTTACAGGTTAAAACAACTACACCCAAAAAGCCAAACTCGGCCTTAAGAAAGATTGCTCGTGTTCGTTTGACTAATGGGATGGAAGTCACAGCTTATATTCCCGGTATTGGTCATAATCTTCAAGAACATAGTGTTGTTTTATTACGAGGCGGAAGAGTAAAAGACTTGCCGGGTGTTCGTTATCATATTGTTAGGGGCGTTTTGGATACTGCCGGAGTTGTTAATCGTAAACAAGGTCGTAGCTTATATGGTGCCAAGAAAGAGAAAAGTAAAGAATAATTAAAAGCATGCGTGGAAAGGTAAAAAAGCTGAATTTAAATCAATTGGCTCGTGACGCTGAGACTCCTGAGGAGGATAAGCTTATAAAGTATATTATGGAAAGGGGTAAGAAAAATCTTGCCAAAAAAATAGTTCGCGAGACTTTAAAGAAAATTAGCGAAGAAACAAAAACCCCCGGGGTAGAAATTTTTAAAGAAGCTATAAAAAATACTAGTCCGCAAGTAGAAGTTCGTTCTCGGCGAGTAGGTGGCGCCAATTATCAAGTTCCTTATGAAGTTCGTCCTGAAAGACAATTATATTTATCTTTAAAGTGGATTATTGATTCAGCTAAAGCTAAAAAAGGCAGTCCAATGGCTGATCGGTTGGCTAAAGAAATAATTCTTGCTTCAAAAGGTGAAGGAGAAGCTGTTAAAAAGAGAGAGAACACTCATAAAATGGCTGAGGCCAACAGAGCTTTTGCTCATTTTGGCTGGGTTGGCAGGAATAAGAAATAAAAAAGTATTTTAATTAATTAAAGTCTATAAAATGTCTAGAGATTATCCCTTAGCTAAAGTTAGAAATATTGGTATTATTGCCCATATTGATGCCGGTAAAACTACTGTCAGTGAAAGAGTTTTATATTATACTGGTGTTTCTCATAAAATTGGCGAAACTCATGAAGGTGAAGCTATTATGGATTGGATGGACCAAGAGAGAGAGCGAGGTATTACTATTACTTCGGCGGCAACGACTGCTTTTTGGGTTCCGACTTATGCTCAAGGAGATGAAGAAAAAGTTCATCGTCTCAATATTATAGATACTCCCGGACATGTTGATTTTACCGCCGAAGTTGAAAGGTCTTTAAAGGTTCTAGATGGCGGGGTGGTTGTTTTTGATGGAGTGGCTGGAGTAGAACCCCAATCAGAAACTGTTTGGCGCCAAGCTGATAAATACAAAGTACCAAGACTATGTTTTGTTAATAAATTAGATAGAATGGGAGCTAGTTTTGACCATTCTTTTCAAACTATTCTAGGTCGTTTAACCAAGAATGCCATTAGAATGCAGATACCTTGGGGAGAGGATGATAAACATCAAGGGGTGATTGACTTATTAACAATGAAGGCTTATCTCTTTGAGGGCAATATGGGCAATGAGATAATTGAAAAAGATATCCCGGAAGAATTATTGGCTAAAGCTAAAAGTTGTCGAGCAGAAACCATAGAGAAAATAGTTGAAAATGATGAAGACCTAATGAATACTTATTTGGATGGCCAAGAGATATCTTTAGCTGATTTGAAAAAAGTTTTGCGTCAAGCGGTGATAAGTAATAAATTAGTACCGGTTTTCTGTGGGTCAGCTCTTAAGAATAAAGGAGTTCAGTTGTTGCTTGATGGAGTTGTTGATTATTTGCCTTCACCGGTTGATATACCTCCAATGATTGGTATTAATCCTAAAAATGACGAAGAAGCCACTAGACGAGCTGATGACAATGAGCCGTTAGCAGCTTTAGTTTTTAAATTACAAAGTGACCCCTTTGTCGGTCAATTGGCTTATACTCGTGTCTATTCAGGAGTCATTGAGGCCGGTAGTTATGTTTATAACTCTACTTTGGGAGAGAAAGAAAGGGTTGGACGAATAGTTAGAATGCACGCCAATCATCGCGAAGAGGTAAAAAAAGTTTATGCCGGAGAAATAGCGGCTATTGTTGGTTTGAAGAATACGAAAACCTCTCATACTTTGTGTGCTGAAAATGCTCCGATATTGCTTGACCAAATAGAATTTCCTGAACCGGTGGTTTCTTTGCGAATTGAACCTAAAACCAAAGCTGACCAAGAGAAAATGGGCTTGGCTTTGAGAAAATTATCTGATGAAGACCCGACTTTTAAAATTCAAACCGACGAAGAGACTTTGGAGACGATTATTTCCGGAATGGGAGAACTTCACTTAGATATTTTAGTAGAAAGAATGAAGAGAGAATTTAAAGTAGAAGCTAATGTTGGTCAACCTCAAGTTGCCTATAAAGAGACAATTACTAGTGAGGCCGAAGCTGAAGGTAAATATATTAAACAATCAGGCGGGCGGGGACAATATGGTCATATTAGGATAAAGGTTTCTTCACTAAAGAAAGATTCTGATGATAACAAAAAGCCCAAAAATGTTAAAAGAGAAGAACATTTTGAATTTATTAATTCAATCAAAGGTGGAGTTATTCCTCAAGAGTATATACCGGCAGTTGAAAAAGGAATAAAAGAAGGATTATCTCGAGGCGTTCTAGCTGGTTATCAGATGGTTGATGTATCTTGTGATTTATATGATGGTAGTTTCCATGAAGTTGATTCTTCGGAGATGGCTTTTAAAATGGCTGGTTCATTAGCTATTCAAGAAGCTTGTAGAAAAGCTAAGCCGGTATTATTAGAGCCAATAATGAAAGTTGAAGTTGTTGTTCCGGATAATTTTATGGGTGATGCTACCGGACATTTGAGTTCCAAGCGAGGACAAATAGAGGGTATGGAAGAAAGGGGCAATTTGAAAGTTATTAAAGCTAAAGTTCCTTTATCGGAAATGTTTGGTTATGCCACTACTTTACGCTCAATGACTGAGGGGCGAGGAACCTTCACAATGGAATTTCATGAATACGCCATCATTCCTCAGAATGTGGCTAAGGAGATAATTGATTCTAGGAATAAATAGCCCAGTGAAAAACTTGACTATTATCTTGATTTTGTTAAGATAAAAATACACTAAAGGTGTGTTTTTTTGCCGGCGACGTAGAAGGGGGAGTGATATGAAAGCTTATTTTCGTATTTCCGAGCCGAGAGATTAAAAAAGGGTTTCAAGTAATTTTAAAAAATCGGCCAAGAGCCGTTTCCGGGTTGTTCGGTCCGGGAAAAATAGTTAATAATTTAAGTAAAAATATTATTATGGCGGAAAAATTTGAAAGATCAAAGTCTCATGTTAATGTTGGTACCATCGGTCATGTTGACCATGGTAAAACTACTTTGACCGCAGCTATTCTTCATTCTTTGAATTTAGCTGGTAAGAAGGTCAAAATGCGTAAAGTTGACGAAATTGATAATGCTCCAGAAGAAAGAGAGCGTGGTATTACTATTGCTTTGTCTCATAATGAATATGAGACAGAAAAGAGACATTATGCTCACATAGATGCTCCAGGACATGCTGACTATATTAAAAATATGATTACTGGTGCGGCTCAAATGGATGGCGCTATAATAGTGGTCGCTGCCACTGATGGTATTATGCCTCAAACTAGAGAACATATTCTTTTAGCTAGACAAGTTGGTGTGCCAAAGATTATAGTTTTCTTAAATAAGGTAGATATGGTTGATGATCCGGAATTGATTGACTTGGTAGAAGAAGAAGTCCGTGACCTTTTGGATAAATATGAATATGATGGTAAGAATACTCCGGTCATCAGGGGTTCAGCCCTAAAAGCTCTGGAAGCCACCACGGCTGATGATGAGTGGATTAAAAAAGTTGTTGAATTAACTGATGCTATGGATGAGTATATTCCGGAACCAGTTAGAGATATTGATAAACCTTTCCTTATGCCAGTTGAAGATATTTTCTCAATTGAGGGCCGAGGGACAGTGGCTACTGGAAGAATTGAAAGAGGTCAAGTTAAAATTGGTGAAGAAATAGAAATAGTCGGTATTCGCCCCAACTCTAAAACCACAGTCACCGGTGTCCAAATGTTTAATAAAGATTTGGATGAAGGTATGGCTGGTGATAATGTGGGTATTTTATTAAGAGGTATTAAGAAAGAGGACATTACTAGAGGTCAAGTATTAGCTAAACCTGGAAGCGTTACTCCTCATACTGAATTTGAAGCTGAAGTCTATATTTTGAGCAAGGAAGAAGGTGGACGTCATACTCCCTTTTTCACAGGTTATAAGCCACAATTTTACATTAGGACTACTGATGTAACTGGCGAAGTAACTCTTAATGATGACGTGAAAATGGTTATGCCTGGCGATACAGTTACTTTTAAAGTTAAATTAGTGGCTCCAGTTGCCCTTGAAGACCAACAAAGATTTGCTATTCGAGAAGGTGGCCGAACTGTTGGAGCTGGAGTTGTAACTAAAGTAATAAAATAATTTATAACTAAGTCAGAATGTAATAATATGCCGACTAAAGAAAAAAATAAAAGCAAGAAGAAACAAGAAAAAAAACCTGACGAAATTCAAAAAATTCGTCTTCGCGTGTCGGCTTATGAAAATAAAATTCTTGATGCCAGTATTAAGCAAATAATTGATACAGTAACTCGCTATGATGCGCAAGTTAGTGGTCCTGTTCCTCTGCCAACGGAAATTAAGAAATATACTGTCAATCGCAGTAGTTTCGTAAATAAAGATTCCAGAGAACAATTTGAGATGAGGATTCATAAAAGATTGGTTGATATATTGAATCCTTCACCCAAAGTTATAGAAAATTTAACTAATTTAAATCTACCATCCGGTGTTAATATAGATGTAAAAATGCTTTAAAGGGACTTAATTCTTTCCGGCTAAAGGGGCTGGTCTTTTTAGAGGATTATTGATATTGTTTATGAAAAAGATATTTGCTAAAAAACAAGGAATGACTCAGATATTTGATGACCAAGGAAGAGTTTTACCTGGTACGGTGGTTCGTCTTTTACCGATGGTTGTTGTTGGTTATAAAACGAAACCTAAAGACGGTTATTCTGCCTTAGTGGTTGCTTTTGATACTTGTAATAAAAAGGTTCTTAATAAACCCAAGCTAGGACAAATTAAATCAGTTACTAATCAAAAAAATGATCAGGCCTGGCGTTTTATTAGGGAAATATCTTGCCCGGAAGAAGAACTAGACAAGTGGCCGATTGGTAAAGAAATTAGTGGTGATTTTTTCTCTGAAGGTGATAAGATTATTGTTAGTGGTACTTCTAAAGGAAAAGGTTTTCAAGGCGTTGTTAAGCGTCATAATTTTGCCGGTGGTCCGAGAACTCATGGCCAAAAACATTCAGAAAGAGAGCCGGGTTCAATTGGTGTTGGAGGGGTTCAGAGAGTTATGAAAGGTAAAAGAATGGCTGGCCGAATGGGCGGGAACAGAATAACAATTAAAAATTTAAAAGTTGTTAAAATTGACTCTAAAATTGGAGAGATGTTTATTAAAGGGGCAGTACCGGGTCGACGAGGGACACTATTAGAAATCAGGGCTTAAAATTATGATTGAGGAGAAAGTTTACAATCAGCAAGGCGAAGAAGTTGGCAGAATATCTCTGACTGATGAGGTTTTTGGCTTGCCTTGGTCTAATGACCTTATTCACCAAGTTTTAACTTCTCAAAATGCTAGAGCTAGACAAAATATTGCTTATGTCAAAGGACGAGGAGATGTGGCCGGTGGAGGACGTAAGCCTTGGCGCCAAAAAGGAACCGGTCGAGCCAGACATGGTTCAAATCGTTCACCAATTTGGATTGGTGGCGGTGTTACTCATGGACCAACTTTAGAGAGAAGTTATGACAAAAAGATAAATAAAAAAATGAAAATTAAGGCTCTAAAAGTTGCCTTATCAGCCAAAAAACATGATGGCGAAATTATATTTATAGATTCTCTCTTAGAACAAAAACTACCAGCCAAAAAAGCTAAAGATTTTTTGATTAATTTATCTAAAGCTGGATTTGCTAAATTAGTTTACGACAAAGGAAAAAGGGGTTTGATTCTTATTCCTGAATTAAACAAAGATATTTATCTTGGTTTCAGGAATTTTTCTACTATTAAAGTTTTACCGATTTCTGACCTTAACTTAGTAGACACTTTAAAATATGATTATTTAATTGTCTTATCGGCTGAGCAGTCAGTTAAAAATTTACTTAGTCGCTTAGAAAAATAATATGGAAGTGAAAAATTTTAGAACTCAAAATAAAAGAATGCTTGTCCTCAAAAAACCGCTTATTACCGAAAAAGCGACAACTTCGGCTATGTCTAGTAATCCGGTATATGTTTTTGAGGTTCCAGCTTTTGCTAATAAAGTGATGATTAGAGAATCTTTTGTAGAGAGGTTTGGCAAGAAACCACTTAAAATAAATATTGTTAATTTGCCAGCCCGTCGGGTTTCGGTGCGTGGTAATTTTGGTATTAAATCGGGAAAGAAAAAAGCTTTAATATTTTTAGCACCGGGTCAGACAATTGATTTAGTTTAAATATATTATTATGAAAAAATATTCTCCCCATACACCAGCTAGAAGAGGAATGTCCGGAATAAATTACCGTGGTCTTTTAACTATCAGCGAGCCTCATAAAAAATTAACTTCTGGGCGCAAAAGAGCTGTTGGCCGTAATAATGCTGGACGAATAACTGTTCGTCACAAAGGCAGTGGTCACAAAAGGTTGTGGCGGGAGATAGATTTTAAATATGATAAAATTGATATTCCAGCCAAGGTTGAAACGATTGAATATGACCCTAATCGGTCAGGCCATATAGCCTTGGTTTGTTATAGTGATGGTGAAAGAAGATATGTTTTACTACCCCAGTCTTTGAAAGTTGGGGACAAATTTTCAACCTCAGCCAAAGCTGATATTAAAGTTGGCAATCGTTTACCACTAGCTAAAATACCGACCGGAACTTTTATTTTTAATATTGAAACAAAACCTTTGTCTGGAGCTCGTCTTTGCCGTTCAGCCGGTAATTATGCTGAAGTTTTGGGTACTGACTCCGGCCAAACCTTATTAAAATTACCTTCTGGGGAAATAAGAAAAATAAATGCCAAGTGTTGGGCTAGCATTGGGGCTGTTTCTAATGAGGAATGGAAATTAATCAATTGGGGTAAAGCTGGGCGCAGTCGTTGGCGAGGTATTAGACCAACTGTTAGAGGAAGTGCTATGAATCCTGTTGATCATCCTCATGGTGGTGGTGAGGGCCGTCAGGGAATTGGTTTAAGGCGCGGTCCTAAAACTCGCCAAGGCAAACAAGCCTATGGTGTAAAAACTAGGAGAAAAAATAAATATTCTGACAAATTCATAGAATCTAGAAGAAAAACCAAGAGATAATCAATTTTCGGGTTTGTCTTAAGGTATATATATAAGTTCAGAAACATATAAGATTCTCTAAGTTTTATATTTGACACCAACCCCTAGAATTTGCTAGGATTACTTTTGAGCCCGATAGGCTTTTGTTTTTTGTTAGTGTTATAAAATATGCCAAGATCACTTAAAAAAGGTCCCTATGTGGATGAAAAATTATTAAAAAAAATTACCGGTCGGAAACCGGCTGATCTTGGCGTTGTCAAGACTTGGGCTAGAAGAAGCCAAATAAGTCCCGAAATGGTTGGTTTTACTTTCGGAGTTCATAATGGCAAAAGTCATGTAGAAGTTTTTGTAACTGAAGAAATGGTCGGCCATCGATTAGGCGAGTTTTCACCAACTCGTAAATTTATAAGGCATGGCGGTAAAATGCAAAAAGAAATAGAGCAAAAGAAAAAAGAGGCTGAAATTGCTGCTGCTCGAGCCGCTAAAGAAGCCACTAAGAAATAATAATAAATTATGAAAGCTAGTCTAAAAAATTATCGTCAAGCTCCGCGGAAGGTCAGATTAGTGGCTCGGTTGGTTAAGGGTAAAAAAGTTTCCGAGGCTTTGGCGGTTTTGAGTTTTACTGATAAAAAAGCTTCTCAACCATTGAAGAAATTAATAAAATCAGCTAGCGATAATGCTTCCAATATTAATCAAGAATCACCCGATAATTTGATTATCAAAGATATTAGAGTTGATAAAGGTATGACTTTGAAAAGAAGATTAGCTAATTCCCGGGGTCGAGCATCAATTATTCGCAAGAGGGCAAGTCATGTTGAAGTAGAGTTGTCAGAAAAAGATAAATAATTATGACTCATATAGTTCATCCATATTCACATAGATTAGGAATAATTCGCGATTGGCGTTCGCGTTGGTTTGGTCGTCGAGATAAATATTGTGAATTTTTGAAAGC
>DSBD01000051.1 GCA_011049365.1 Candidatus Vogelbacteria bacterium | reverse complement strand
GAATTAATATATTTTCCCTCAGTAGTTCTATTTTTTTCATCATCATAAATTCTTCCCGAAAAACCGACTATTTTACCATTACAATCAAAAAGAGGAAACATTAAACGTCCACGGAAACGGTCATAAAAAGAAATATCTCCCCTTTTATCATTTTTTATAACCAAACCAATTTTTTCAGCATCAGCTAAAGAAAAACCGGCATCAATTAAATGATTGGTTAAGGAACGCCATTCTAGTGGCGCATAACCAAGAGAAAAGTTTTCTATTGTTTCCTTCTTTAATCCCCTTTGTAATAAATATTTTATTGCTTGGTCATTTATTTTCAGCTTTTGTTGATAAAACTTCAAAGCTATTTCCAAAATTTTAGTTAGTTTAGCTACTTCTGAAATCTCTTTAGAATTTTTATAAACTAAATTTATACCAGCTTTATCAGCTAAAAGTTCTAAAGCACCTTTAAAATCTAAGCCTTCAATTTCTTGAACAAAAGAGATAATATCACCTCCCCGGTCACAACCAAAACAATGATAACTTTGCCTAGAAGGTGAGACGAAAAAAGAAGGTGTCTTTTCATTATGAAAAGGACAACGAGAACGGTAATTGACTCCAGCTTTTTCAAGTTTGATATAAGAACCAATAATATCCACTATATCAAGACGCTCCTTTATTTTTTCTACAGGAGTAGACATAAATTTTAAGTTAACAAAAAACTAATATTCTTCCTCTTCTTCTCGGTATTGGCCATAAAGTCTATTTGACTCCTCTTCATAGTTTTCTATTAAACCAGTTCCGGCTGGAATTAATCTGCCAATAATAACATTTTCTTTTAAGCCTCTTAGATAATCAACTGAACCTTCAATAGAGGCATCAATCAAAACTCTAGTGGCATGTTGGAAAGAAACTGCTGATAAGAAACTGGCAGTATTAAGAGATGATTCAGAGATACCCAAAAGCGCAGTTTCAAATTCGGCCTCTTTTCCTCCATTATCTTTTACTTTATCATTTTCATCCAAAGCTGTTGCTCGGTCAATTATAGAACCAACTGTAAAACCGGTATCACCGGGATCTTTTATTTTAACCCTGGACATCATCTGCCTGATTATAAGTTCTATATGTTTGCGAGAAATATCAACTCCTTGAAGTTCATAAATAGAACTAACTTCTTTAATAATATAATCTTCCACTTTTGTTTTACCAGCCAATTTAAAGTAATTAATCAGATCAAGAGGACCATCAGTTAAAACATCCCCAGTAGAGACCTTATCTCCTTCTTTAACTAAAATAGTTCTAAATCTAGGAACAGTATATTCAACTGCCTCTTTTTTCTTACCTGATTTTTTACGCGCAGAATGATCTATTAATATCTTTATAGTAATATTATGATTCTTCTTTATAATCTCGCTAACCAAGCCATCATATTCACTGATAGTAGCTGAATTTTTAGGCGAGCGTCTTTCAAATAGCTCCTCTACTCTCGGTAAACCACCGACTATGTCAGCTCCAGTACTAACTCCACCAGCATGTTTGGTTCTCATGGTTAACTGCGTTCCCGGTTCACCAATAGCTTGAGCAGCCACAATTCCAACTGCTTCACCTATTTTTACTAATCCCCTCCTAGATGGATCTTCACCATAACATTTCTGGCAAACACCCCGTCGTAATTTACAACTTAAAGGAGTTCTGATTTTGGCTTGAATAGCTCCTTTTTCTTCTGCTATCTTATGGTCTTCACCCGAAAGCATATGACCTTTTTTAAATATTATTTGACCATCCTTGTCTAATAAATCTTCCAACAAGATTCTGCCTCTAATATTATTACCGATACCGGTATCAAAACCATAAATATTATCTTCAGTAATTAATTTCCCTTCAGTGTCGCCACAATCCTCTTCCATAACTACAACATCTTGAGCCACATCAACTAATTTTCTAGTCATATAACCCGCCTTAGCGGTATTTAAGGCGGTGTCAGCTAGACCTTTTCTTGAACCATGAGTACTAATGAAATATTCCAAAGGAGATAATCCTTCTTTATAAGAAGGGATTATTGGAAAATCTATCATCTTCCCTCCAGGGTTAACAATCAAACCTTTCATACCGGACATTTGGCAGACCGAACTAATAGACCCCCTGGCATTGGAATTTATCATATCAGCCACCGAACCGTTAATTTCTAAAGAATCGGGAATTAATTTTTCTATCTCATTTCTAGCTTTAGTCCAAATCTCTATTATCATCCTATAGCGCTCATTATCAGAAATTATTCCCTCATTAAAGTTTTCTTCTATTTTTTGAGCTTCCAACTCGGCCTCTTTTACAATATCCTGTTTCTTCTCTGGCACTTTTACATCATCCATACCCCAAGTGATACCGGAAATAGTTGAAAACTTAAATCCAAAATCTTTGATTTTATCCACTATCGAGGCAGTTTCAGAGATTCCGTATTTGGTTATCAAATTCTCTACTAAATTAGAAATCTGCTTACCATTTATGTTTTCATTAATAAATGGATAATCATTAGGCAAGTTATTATTAAATAAAATGCGACCAATGGTTGTCTCCATTAAATTTCCTGAATTTTCACCGTATTTTTCCTTTTTACCCCCTACTACTTTAACTAATTCTTGCAATTTAACATCACCGAAATCATAAGCCATAATGGCAGCATTAGGGCTATGGAAAAATTTCTTTTCCGCCCGGTCAGTATTGGCCACTACTTTAGTGGCATAATAACAACCTAAAACAATATCCAACTTCATATTGATTATTGGATCACCACTACCCGGTTTTAAGAGATTGCGATTAGCGGCTATTAATTCTTGAGCTTCTCTTTGAGCTGAGGAAGACAAAGGAACATGAACAGCCATCTGGTCGCCATCAAAGTCAGCATTAAAAGCCGTACAAACCAAAGGATGTATTTGAATTGCTCGGCCTTCAATTAGAACTGGTTTGAAAGCTTGAATACTTAAACGATGTAAAGTTGGAGCTCGGTTTAAAAGAACATATTTATTCTTAATAACCTCTTCCAAAATAGCCCAAACCTCCGGCTCACCTTCATCAATCAAACGTCCCGCTCCACGGATATTAAAAGCCATTTCATATTCTAATATTTTGGATATAATAAAGGGTCTAAAGAGTTCTAGAGCCATTAATTTAGGTAGACCACATTCATTCATTCTCAATTCCGGACCAATCACTATCACACTTCGGCCTGAATAATCAACTCTTTTTCCTAAAAGATTTTGTCGAAAACGACCTTGTTTGCCACGCAAATTATCAGCTAAAGATTTTAAGGGCCTTCTCTGAGCTTGACTCATTGCTCCAGTGCCTTGGCGAATTGAATTATCTAAAAGAGCATCAACTGCTTCTTGAAGAATTCTTTTTTCATTTCTCAATATCACTTCCGGAGCATTGAGATCTATTAATTTCTTTAGACGATTATTACGATTAATTACTCGTCGATATAAATCATTGACATCACTAGTAGCATGACGACCACCATCTAAAGCCACCATTGGCCTAAGAGCTGGCGGTATGACCGGTAATACTTTCAAAAACATCCACTCTGGCCTGACACCTGACCTTTTCATGGTTTTGATTAAATTAAATCTTTTTTGAAGTTTCTGCCTTTCAACCGAACCAGCCTTTTCCATACTAGCTTGAATATTTGCCAATTCTTCCTCTAAATCCATAGAATGAAAAACTTGATAAATGGCTTCAGCACCAATGGATGCCTCAAAAACCGAACCATATTTGAAAGACAGACGATGATAGGTTATTTCATCAATCACCTTTCTAGAAATTAATAGGCCTATTTGCCTTTTAGCATCATCTAAAGCTTCTTTAAGCTTATCTTTTTCTTCGGCATTTTTTATACTTTTTAACTTAGTTTTATATTCACTATCTATCTCTTTTAAAACTTTTTGCTTTTCATCTTCATTAACTGAAGTAATTAAATAGCCGGCAAAGTAGATAACTTTTTCCAAATCGCCTACCGGCAATCCCAAAACCAAACTCATACGACTAGGAATGCTTTTCAAATACCAAATATGAGCAACCGGACTGGCTAATTCTATATGACCCATCCTTTCTCTTCTAACAATAGAACGGGTAACTTCAACACCACATTTTTCACAGACTACATCCTTATAGCGAATTCTTTTATACTTCCCGCAATAACATTCAAAATCTTTTTCCGGACCGAAAATTCTTTCATCAAATAAGCCTCCTCTTTCACTTCGGCCCGAGCGATAATTAATAGTCTCCGGTTTGGTAACTTCTCCATAAGACCAATTCAGAATTCTTTCCGGTGAAGCTAGTTTTAGAGAGATAACATTGAAGTCTTTTATTCTTTCGTTATTTTTTTTGTTTATCATAAAGATTTTAGATTAAAAATTTTCAAGTTCTATATCAAGAGCCAATCCGCGTAATTCATTCAACATAACATTGAAAGAAGCTGGTATTTGCGGTGGGCGGATAGGTATATTTTTGACAATAGAATCAAAAGCTTGTGATCGACCTGCAATATCGTCTGACTTATAAGTAAGCATTTCACGCAAAGTATAAGCAGCGCCATAACCTTCCAAGGCCCAGACTTCCATTTCTCCAAAACGTTGACCACCACCTTGAGAACGTCCCCCTAACGGTTGTTGAGTTATTAAGGAATAAGGACCGATTGAGCGTTTATGTATCTTATCTTCAACCATATGATTAAGTTTAAGCATATACATGTAGCCAATAGCAATCGGTTGGTTAAATTTATCACCAGTTTGACCATCATAAAGATCTATCTTTCCAGTTGTTGGAAAACCAGCTTTTTCTAATTCAATTTTAATTTCTTCTTCAGTGGCTCCCATAAAAGGCGGGCAAATTGCTTGATAATTTAGAGTATGAGCTGCTAAACCAAGATGCATTTCAAAAATCTGGCCCAAATTCATACGAGAAGGAACACCCAAAGGAGTTAAAATTATATCTACTGACTGACCATCTTTAGTAAAAGGCATATCCTCTTCTGGTAATATTCTTGATATGACCCCTTTGTTACCATGGCGTCCCGCTAATTTATCACCGGCAGAAACATTTCTCCACTGGGCTACTTGAATATATATTTTCTTTAAAATTCCTGATTCTAATTTATCACCATGATCGCGAGAAAAAACTTTAACTCTTATGACTCTCCCCTTTTTGCCATGGGGCATTCTTAATGAAGAATCCTTAACTTCTCGAGACTTCTCGCCAAAAATAGAACGTAAAAGTCTTTCTTCCGGAGTTAATTCTACTTCCCCTTTAGGAGTAATCTTACCGACTAAAATATCATTTTGTTCAACTTCGGCCCCAACTCTGACTATTCCCTCCTCGTCCAGATTTCTTAATTTAGCTTCACTAACATTGGGTATATCATGAGTTGTTATCTCCGGTCCAAGTTTGGTATCTCTAACACTTATATCAAATTCTTCTATATAGATACTGGAGAATTTATTTTCTTTAACTAATTTTTCAGAAATAATAATCGCATCTTCATAATTATAGCCATACCAAGGTATAAAAGCTACTAGGGCGTTCTGGCCGACCGACATTTGACCACCAACTGTTGAAGAAGAGTCAGCCAAAACTTGGCCTTTCTTAACTTCTTGACCCAATTCAACTATTGGTCGTTGATGGAGACATGAATTAGCATTGGTTTTTGAGAAATTAATTAAGTTGTAAACATCATCTTGACCATCAGTATTTTTAATAACAATTTTTTTACCATCAACCGCCTTAACTTGACCGGCTTTCTTAGCAATAATTAAACGACCAGAATCCAGAGCCGCTTTATTTTCAATACCAGTAGCCACCAAAGGGGCCTCCGGTTTTATACAAGGGACTGATTGTTTTTGCATATTAGAACCCATCAAAGTTCTATTAGCATCATCATGCTCCAAGAAAGGAATCATAGAAGTAGCTACCGAATATGGTTGGTTAGGAGAAACATCTATAAAGTTAACATCTTGAGGTGAAACCAAAGTCGGTTTGGCTTTATATCTAACCTCTACTAAATCATCTAATAATCGCCCTTCGTCATCATAACTAACTCTGGCATGAGCAATATAATATTCCTCTTCTTCTAAGGCATTTAAATAAACTAATTCCGAAGTTATTTTACCATCAACTACTTTTCTATAAGGAGTCTCAATAATACCAAATTCATCTATTCTGGCATAAGCGGTTAAACGAAGAATCAAACCAATATTCGGACCTTCGGGAGTATGAATCGGACAAACTCGGCCATAATGAGAAGTGTGAACATCACGGACATCTAGACCCGCCCTTTCCCTAGTTAGACCACCCGGACCTAAAGCCGATAAAGTCCTTAAATGTTCAACCTCGTAAAGAATATTCTCTTGACTCATAAATTGTGATAGCTGATTAGTAGCAAAGAACTCTCTAATCCTAGCTTGCAAAGGACGAGGACTAACAAATTGGATTGGTAATAAGGTAGCAGTATCAATAGTTGACATCCTGTCTTGAATATTTCTTTTCATTTGAGTCATACCGATTTTGATTTTCTGCTGAAAAGTTTCGCCAACACTCCTAACTCTTCTAAAACCTAAATGATCTATATCATCTTCTTTAGCTTGCGGGTCGTTTTGCAAATCTAGAACTTTCTTAACAATCAAAACTAAATCTTTAAATGTTATTAGGCGATCTTCGCGAACTTCATCTCCGGTTGGCAAGTTAAAACGAGAATTAAAACGTAATCGGCCAACAGTGGAAAAATCATATTTCTCTCTAGAAAAAAGACCTAAAACAAATTCCTTAGAGTTGGCAACTGTAGCTAATTCACTATCTCTTAGTCTTTTATAGACTCCTAAATAGCAATCGTCTATTTCTTTGTTTTCGTCTTTAATAAAAAGATTTTGAACATCTTCAGATTTAGCGCCGGCATCAATTAAAACCTTCTTGATTTCCTCTTTGTCAGTTGAGAAATTTTCTTTATCAGCAAAAATCCTTAATAGATAAGAAATGGGAAATTTGCGACGACGATCTATGCGAACATAAATAAGTCCATCGGCCTCCATTTCCATCTCCACCCAAGCGCCACGAGCCGGAATAATTTTAGCGCCAAAATATTTATTGCCTCTAATTTCATTAGCAGTGAAGAAAACACCGAAACTTCTGGCAATTTGTGGAACAATTACTCTCTCAATACCATTAATGACAAATGTTCCATGTTCGGTCATCAGCGGAAAATCAGCTAAGAATATTTCTTGTTCCTTTTCTTTATTTAGAGTTTTATTTTTTAATTTAACTTTCACTTTCAATGAAGATTCATAAGACAACTTATTCTCTTTAGCAAAATATTCATCATATTTAGGTTCGTCTATAGTGTAATCAATAAAAGACATTTCAAACTTTTTATCAGTATAATCGGTAATAGGCGAAAACTCCTTGAAAACTTCCTTTAATCCATCTTTTATTAACCAATTATAGGAATCAATTTGATTCTTAACTAAATTGGGCATTTCGACTAAGGGTTTCTTGTAGCGTGAAAAATATTTTTGCTTCATAGTAAAAATAAAACTTTTAATTTTTAAATTAAATCAAAAAAATGTAACAATAAAACCTAATCTTGGCTCCTCGGCTCGGTAATGGAAAAGTCGGAACTTTTCCATTACTCTCACTCTACGTCGCCAATAAAAACAAAACCGCCTCAGGCAACTATCTGAAGTGGCTTAATTGTATTTAAATTATTTTTGGAACTGGATTACGACTTCCAGAACTTAATCAAACTGCTTAAAACAATCGTCAGAATTATAACCTAAAAGGGTCTAAAAAGTCAAATTTAACTCTTTTTCTTTCGCCAAGCATCTATTTTTTTATGATGGCCGGAAAGTAAAACTTTTGGCACTTTATATTTCTTGCCCTGATATTCTATGATTTCCGGACGAGTATAAACTTCATGACTGGCAATCCTTTTTTCTTCCACAGATTCTTCTTTTCCTAAAACTCCCTCCAAACGTCTAGTGATAACATCTACCATCACCAGGGCTGGCAATTCTCCTCCGGTCAAAATATATGGACCGATAGATATTTCTTGAGCTTTAAAAATTTTTGTCAAACGAGCATCTATCCCTTCATAATGACCACAAATAATTAAAATATGTTTAAATTCTCCCTTCCATTTCTCAGCCAATTCATTAGAGAAAGTTTTACCTCCAGCTGAAGTAACAATTATCTTAAAATTTTTCTTCCGCCCTTTTATTTTCTTTATGGCTTTAATTATCGGCTCGGCCAACAAAACCATACCCGGACCACCGCCATAAGGACGACCATCAATGCTTTTTCTTTTATCAGAAGCAAAAGCGCGCAAATCATAAATGGAAACTTTTATAATCTTCTTTTCTATCGCTCTCTTAATTAGGGACTGAGAAAAATAAGAAGAAAAACTTTCCGGAAAGGCGCTTAAAATATGAAAATGTATCATAGAGATATTCTAAACATATATAGACAAAAAGAAAAGGCCGGCTCAAAGCCGGTCTTTTCTTCCATCCCTAAAAATAAGAGATTAGAGTTTTAAATCCTGCATCGCTTGATCAACCGATTCTGAAGCCGAAGGTGTTTGAGTTTGAGAATCTCTTCTCGATCCCTCCGGTTCATTGATTTTCAGATTGACTCGGGCATTATTTTTCATACCAACTACCCTCAAGAGAGTCCTGATGGCTTTGGCAGTATTGCCTTGACGACCGATTATTTTACCCATATCGGCCGGATTGATATCTAGGGTGAGTAAAACACCCAATTCATCAACCTTGCGATCAATCTTTACATCTTGCGGATTATCAACCAAGGATTTGATGACATATTCCAAAAATACTTGGTCACTGAAGTTTTCAGACATGAATTTTGGCAATCGCTAATGGTTTGTAAAAACGGTTATTCGACCAACCTATCACCGCTTCTTAGATTCTAAACTAAATTAAAATAATGTCAAAACCTGATATTATTTTTCTGCCTCGATGATAGATTCTTTTTGGGCCTCTTGTTTAGTCTCTTCAACTATTATTTCTTTTTGGGAGGAATCTTTAGCTTTAGCCTTCTCTTCCACTATCTCTTCTTTAACTCCTTCTTTCTTTTCTTCCTCAATTTTTTCCTCCTTGGATTCTTCTTTTGTTTCTGCCGGAGCAGATTTTTCTGAAGTCTCTTTACTCTCAGGAGCTTTTTCTTCTTTTACCTTTTCTTTTTTCTCCACCGACTTCATCTTAGGTAAAACATTTATTTTTTTACTCTCAACTATTTTAGCATCAACTAGCATATTATGAACAGTGCCGGAAGTTTTAGCGCCAACTGACAACCAATATTGTATTCTTTCGGTCTTTAAGACCGGCTTACCGGCTCGGGGATTATGAGAACCCAAAATTTCCACAAAGTTACCACTCTTGGGTCCATTTTTAGAATCAGTAACAACCAAACGAAAACGTGGGTCATTCTTACGCCCAACTCTTTGTAATCTAATTACTAACATGAAAACAATGCTATCAGAAAAAGTCAAAATGGTCAATAACTTCAAAAAGAAATCCAGCCATGTTATGCTTCCTTAATGCCCAAAAAGAAAAAAATGAAGTCCCCAAAAACAAGAGGAAAATCGGATATTTTTAAATCTGGTTATGAATTTGTTGGTCTGGTAAAAAAAATAAATAAAAAAATGATAGTTATTCCTGATAATAAAAAGGAAAATATTGGGGCTATTTACTTAGAAGATTGCCCGGAAAAATATGATAATCACAAGGCAATAATAAGATTAAAATCAAAAAAAAATGGTCAAATAAAAGAAATAATAGGTCCGGCCGGTAAATATCAAACAGAAATAAAGGCTCTGCTGATTGGGCATAATTTACCAGAAAACAAATATGACAAATACTCTTCGGAAATAAAAGAACTTTCTTCTAACTGGTCAGACAGGATCCAGAAAGAAATAACAACCAGAAAAGATTATAGACAAATTCCAACTTTTACTATTGACCCGACCAGTGCCCAAGATTTTGATGATGCTTTGTCAGTGAAGAAACTGGAGGATGATATTTATGAAATTGGTGTTCATATAGCTGATGTCTCTTTCTACATCAAGCCAGATAGCGATATTTACAAACAAATCATTAAGCAAAATTTTTCAATCTATTTACCCAGTAAAACAATCCATCTCTTGCCAAAAATTTTTTCCGAACAAATCTGTAGTTTAAAACCTAATGAAGACCGTTTATGTCTATCAATCATATTTAAAATAGATACTGCCGGTCAGATCATTTCGGCTGATTTAGAAAAAACAGTCATTAAATCAAAGAAAAAATTTTCTTATCAAGAAGCAGAAAATATAATTGATACTAAAAGAGGTCCTCATTTTAAAGAATTAAAAATATTAAATTCTTTAGCCAACAAAATACGGCAAAAAAACATTAAAAAAGGTATGTTACCACTTGAAGAAGCAAAAAAGGATTTTACTTTTAATAATCAAGGTAAAATAATAGCCATTAATTCTAAAAAAAGACTGAAAACCGAAAAAATGATTGAAGATTTTATGTTATTGGCCAATCGTCAAGTGGCTGAGATAATAAATAAAAATAATAAAAAAAATCATCTTTATAGAATCCACGATAATCCGCCGATTGATAAAATAAATCAATTGGCTCAAATTTTGAAAAATTTTGGACTTAATTTTCCAGCCAAAAAAATGGAAACTTCTTCTTTGGTTTTGGGCGATTTTTTAAAAAACATTGATAATCACCCCCAAAAAGAAATAATTCATAAATTAGTCATCCGCTCTTTGGCTAAAGCCGAATATTCATCAAAAAACATTGGTCATTATGGCTTAGCTTTGAAAGATTATTGCCATTTCACCTCACCAATTAGACGTTGGCCTGATTTGATAATTCACTATCTTTTGAAAGATATCATTAATAAAAACCAAACCACCAAAATATATACCCTCGGGGCAAAGTCCCGAGGTAATAATACGAACTTGCTTCGCTCGTCCTTGCGTCCGGCCGAGCCGTGCAGTGTTATACCTATATTAGCTCCTCGGTTCGGAAATGAAAATGTAAAAAAACATTTTCATTTCACTCACTCTACGTCGCTAATAAAAATTGGCTTAAATGAGGAAAATATATCAAGAGCTAATGAGAGAGAAATTGAAATAGCTGAAATTGAAAGACGAGCTTTAAAATTAAAATTAATAGAATATTTATCTGATAAAATCGGCTTCAAATCGCAAGGAATAATAGTCGCTATTACTTCTTTTGGTTTTTTTGTTGAAGAAGAAGAAACCGGCGCCGAAGGTTTAGTTAGAATATCTAATTTAAAAGGTTATTATCATTTTGATGAAAAAAATCTTCAATTAACTTCCAAAGGAAATAGAAAATACTCTTTAGGGGATAAAATAAAAATTCGTTTAGCAAAAGTTAATACGATAAACGGCTGGATAGATTTTGAATTGGTTGACTAAATTATCTTTTAGCGTAATTTTCCGCCTCTTCAAACTTAATAGATAAAAGACGCGATATTCCATCAGAATCCATAGTAACACCATATAATACCCCAGCTCGCGACATCGTCTCCCGATTATGAGTAACCAAAATAAGTTGAGAAGATTTAGCTAACTCCTCTATCATATCGCTATAGCGACGAGAATTAGATTCATCTAAGGCCGCATCGGTTTCATCTAAAATCAGAAAAGGTGGTGGATTTATTCGCGAGACGGCAAAAAGTAAAGCAATAGATATGAGAGCTCTCTCACCGCCGGATAACATTTCTAAACTTTTTATTTTTTTGCGTGGTAAATTAACTTTAATAGTTAAACCAATTTGAGTTTCTGCCTCTTCGTCATCATTTTCCATTAGTTCCTCATCAGTCAGCGAACGACGACTGTTTATTTCTTCCAAATCTAAAGAAACTGACCCACCGCCAAACATTAAAGAGAAGAAGTGTTGAAATTCTTTATTTATTTTTACCAAACCTTCATTAAATTCATTATTGACCTTAATTTTTAATTCTTTTATAACATCTAAAAGCGATTGAGAAGCCTGACGAAGGTCAATAATCTCTTTCTCTAAAAATTTATCTCGCTGACTAACTTCTTGGTATTCTTTATAAACATCATTTCGGTCAACACCGGCATCTTCCAATCTTATTTTTATTTTCTCAATGGCTCGACGCCTCTCTTCTTGTAGACTTCTTGGTTCTTCATTTGAAACATCCGGTCCTAGATTTTCATACTCTAATATTTCTCTATCTACCAAAACCAAGGCCTCATCTATTTCTCTTTGCCAATTTTCTTTCTCAATAGTTAATTTTTCTTCTTTAGAAGATAATAAGTCAAGTTTGGAATTTAATTCAGTCTGACGGGCTCTCAATTCATAATATTCTTTATCCATGAAACGAGAATCCTGATTAGCTTTCTCTATTTTCTTTTGTAAATTAACCTTTTTTTCTTCTTCTTGTCTAATTTTTTCTTCCAAAAGATTTATATTAGCTATTATTTCTTCTTTTTCTTTTTGTAAATTTGATAATTGATTTTGAGCCTCAGTTGAAACTTCCTTTATAGGAGTTTTAATCAAATTATTGAGCTTATCTTTCAGCCAAGAAAAAAAGTCTTTATAAGAAGCAATGTCAGTTGGTAATTTAGACCAATAATCATCAGCCTCTTTTATTAAAGAATTTAATTCTTCTGAAGAAACAAACTGTTTTATTTCTTCACTTTGAGTTTTGTCCTCTTTGATTTCTAAAACACCTTCAATTCGTCCCAGTCGACGCAATAATTCATTTTTTTCTTCATTAATACTCTTTAAAGTATTATTTATTTCAGATAAAGTTTTTTCTTCAAAACTATCAACTCCTTCATAATTTTCTTTTATAAATTCCAGTTCTTTAAAGCGAAGATTATTACGATTATATTCCTCCAATAATTTTTCTTTACTCTTTTTTATTTCCATTTCCAAATTACCCAAATATTTGTTCTCTCTTTTTAAGTACTCTAAATACTTGACCTTTAATTCACTCCGCCAAATATCCATTTGCCTGACCTGTTCTACTTGTTTTTTCAAAAATCGTAAATGAGGAGCAATTTCTCTTCTTAATGATTCAGTCTGCTTGATATTTTCCTCTGTCTTAGAAAGTTTTTTTTCACTGGTGGCTATCTCCCAAAGATAAACCCGTAGACCCAAGGCCTCTTCAATCATCTCTCGCCGATCTTTGGGATTAGCCAAGAGGATTCTATCAGTTTCACCTTGATTAATAATAGAAGTTGTTTGTGGACCCAAAGCCAAACCGGACAGAATTTCCCAAATATCCCTTAATTTAACCTGCGAACCATTAACAGCATATTCATTCACTCCGTCTCGCCCAACGGCTCGAGAAATTTCCACTTCAGCAAAATCTATATTTAATTTTCTATCCCGATTATCAAATAAAACTTTGACTGAAGCTCTATTTTGCCGACCGCTATTACCCGAAAAAATTAAATCTTCACCCTTCTTGCCTCTTAAAGATTTCATTGATTGTTCCCCTAAAACAAAACGGAAAGCTTCAACCACATTAGATTTACCAGAACCATTAGGACCAACTATAGCTGTTATGGGACTCTCAAAAGAAAAGAGGGTTTTTTTAGCAAAAGATTTAAAACCAGAAATTTCTAACTGTTTAAGGCGCATATTATTCCCAATTTTTTAATTTCAAACCTGCCTGAGCAGCTTTTTGTTCAGCTTCTTGTTTGGAATGACCCTTACCAGTAGCAATTAATTTGTCATCTAAATAAAGGCCGATTAGAAAATTTTTATTATGATCAGGGCCAGATTCTTCTAAAACTTGATAAGTCGGAGTAATTCCCTCTATTTCTTGAGCTTTTTCCTGAAAGCGACTTTTGGTGTCTCGAGATAAATTCTTTTTTATAGTCTCTTCAGCTGAAGATAATATCTCAGTTTTTATAAATTCGTCAGCCTTGCCATAACCCTTATCAAGATAAATAGCGCCAATCAAAGATTCCATTGTATTAGCTAAAATATATTGCCGAGCCCGACCAATATCCCGAGCTTCACCTTTTGATAAAAGTAAATAATCTCCAACCTTTAAACGTTTAGCTACCTCAGCTAAATGAAAAGTATTAACTAAGGCAGCTCGGTAAGAAGTTAATTCACCTTCGGTTTTTTGAGGATAAAAATTATAAAGATAATCGGTAACTGACAATTCTAAAATCGCATCGCCTAAAAATTCCAATCTCTCATTATGTCCACCGGTAAATTCACGGTGTTCATTAAGATAAGAACGATGAGTTAAAGCTCTTTGCAAAAGTTCCTTATCTTTAAACTCAATATTTATTTTCTTCTCCAAATCGCTCAAATCAATTTTTTTCATAAATTAAGCTAATTTCTTTAAAGCTTGAGTAATAATCGGCAAAATATCATCATATATCTTCAAATCTGATATTTCATTTATTGGAAACCATTTAGCTTTATCAAGTCCTTCCTTAGATGACAATTTCAACTCATCAGGATTTTTGGCTTCGGCTAGAAAATAACTAACTTTTTTTCTTATCTTTCCCTTCTCTGGGTCAGTCGCCACATATTCATTATCACCCAATTCATCCTTTATCTCTATATCTAAAGAAATTTCTTCTTTTAGTTCACGTTTAGCCGTATCTGCTAATTCTTCCCCTTCCTCCACACGACCTTTAGATAAGGTCCAATAACCGAAAATATCATGAACTAAAGCCAACTCCAAGGCACCATCATCTTTTTGGCAATAAACTACCGCGCCAGCTAACAATTCTTGCTCCATCTGTTCATAGGGAATGTCTTTTTTCTTCAATTTAGCTGGAATTTCATCTTTGTCCGGCTCCCCTATTTCTTTATAAATAGCTCCTAAAACACCGTTAATAAAACGGCCACTATTTTCACCGCCAAAAGTTTTAGCTAATTCTATAGCTTCATTAATAGCCACCCGAGCCGGCACATCTTTGGTATTACCAAACAAAAGCTCATATAGGCCGAGTCTTAAAATATTCCTATCAACTATGGCAATTTGTTCTATTGGCCAATCTGGAGCAACAGTGGTTATAACCTTATCTAATTGCTCCAAACGAGAAATAACACCATCAACTAAATCAAGAGCAAAAGATAAATCTTCCACCCCATAAGCAAACTCATTCGCTAAACGACGAACAATATCAGGTAAAACACTCCTATCTAAATTGTTAAAATCCCACTCAAAGAGAGCTTGCATTACTAAGCTCCTAAGCAAATGCCGATTGGCCATAAATATATTTTTAAAAAAAACAAAAAAACTACTTTCCCGCTACTGGGACATTCTGATTCTGAGCCGACAATTCTTTCTCTTTCTTCTTTTTCTCCTTCTTGTCCAATTTGGCGAGAACATCAATTAATTTTCGGCCACGGTAAAAACCGCAATTAAGACAAACCGTATGACGCTTTTTGTATTGACTACAATTTGCGCAACGACAAAGACGTGGCTCCTTTAAAGCGTGGTGACTACGACGCTTAGCCGTATGCTCTCTAGTATGTCTCATTCTGACCGACATAAGTAGTACTATAAACTAAATAAGTGAAAAAAGCAAGAAAAATTTAAATTATTTTCTTACAAAACTCCGGCGATGTTCTGGGCAAAGTCCATAATACTCTATTCTCTGCCGATGTTCTTTGGTACCATAACCTTTATGTTTTTCAAAGCCATATTCAGGAAATTTCTTTGCCAAATGACATAATTTTATATCTCTAGTTGTCTTGGCAATAATGGAAGCTAAAGATATCAAGGGCTCCTTTTCATCCCCTTTAATAATTGTCTCTTGAAAAATATATTCAACTGGTGCTTTTAAACCACCATCTAATAAAATTTTACTTTCCAGGGGCGAGAAATCAGAACAAGACAATAGACAATTAATACAAAATTTTGAAGATTTGATTAATCCCAGATTATCTATTCGCTGAGCCCTAATTGATTTATAACTAAAAATGATTTTCTTTTCTTTTCTTTGTTGATACAAAAATTTTCTCCACTTAAGGCGCATTTTAAGAGAGAGTTTTTTAGAATCACGCAAAGGTATATTGAAAGATGAAATTTCTTTCAAAAAATTATCATAATCCCCTTCTCTGACCGCCACCAAACTAAAAACCAATGGACCGGCTAAAGGGCCTCGGCCGGCTTCGTCTATGCCAATTAGATATTTATTGGATTTCATTTCCCAACTCCAACATTTTAGAAATTTGTTGAGCCAATTCTTTAGGTAAAATTTCTGTTTTGAGCCAATATCCTAAAGCCCCCAACTCTAAAGCTCTGTCTTTCAAGCTTTCTTTATACAAATTAGTTAAAACTATTACCTTCAAATCTTTTAATTCATCATCTTTTCTTAAATCCTCCAAAATATCCATTCCATCATAGTTTTTCAAAATTAAATCCAAAAGAATTAAATCCGGCTTTTGATTTTTTATCTGTTCAATAACTTTTTCAGGTTCCAGGCAAGCAACTATTTCTATCTCCGGTAAAAACATCTCCAAAGCCATTTTATACAACTCTATTTGATCCTTATCATCTTCTATTAAAAATATTTTCTTGTTCTTCATGTTATTTAGCTAAGCTAATCTCAAAGATGGTTCCTCGGCCTACTTGAGAAGAAAAATCTATTTCCCCTTGGGGATGGCCAGTAACTATTTTTTGAGCTATGAACAAACCGAGACCGGAGCCATCAGTGTACATATCGGTGGCTTTTTTGCCTCGCGAGAATTTATGAAAAAGATTTTTTCTATCTTCTTCGGCTATGCCTACTCCAGTATCTTCTATTTTAATTATAGCCCTATCATCTCTGGTCAACAAGGAGATATCCACTTGGCCTTTTT